>PWPZ01000158.1 GCA_003556985.1 Bacteroidota bacterium | reverse complement strand
CTGGAAAGGCTTGCTGATGTAATCATCCATACCTGCCTCCAGGCATTTTTCCCTGTCGCCGTGCAACGCATTTGCAGTAATAGCAATAACCGGGGTATGTGAATTGGTAGTGGCTTCTATTTCACGGATTTTTCTTGTGGCAACAAAACCGTCTATAACCGGCATCTGAACATCCATAAGGATAACATCATATCTTGATGTTCCGAACCGGTCAAGCGCTTCTTTGCCGTTGTTTGCCACATCAATGTTCTTAACGTAATTCTCCAGGCTTAATTCAACAATTTTCTGATTTATTGTATTGTCTTCCACCAGCAGCAGGTTAATGTCTTTTAGTTTCCCTTTTATTTCAGCATGCTCCGGGGTGCTTTCCCCGGCAGTATCATCCGCAACGGCTCCATCCGGGGTTCCGATGATTGCAAAAGGCAGGGTGAACAGGAATACCAGGTTCTTTTCCCTGGTCTTGAGTATCATCAGCTTGCCTCTCATTTGCCTTATAATATTATCGGCAATATTGAGATCAACCGTATTAATCTGATTTATATAGTTATGAACAGTTATATCATTTTTTAAGCTGATACTTTCGGTGTCCTTAAGGGGAAGCTTTACGGGCTTGCTGGTTTTAATTTCAAATCTTATAGAGGCAATTCCGTCTGCCTGGCTATTCAAACCTGCATCGATGCTGATATTCATTTTGCCGGGTCTTTTATTCTTTAATATAGCCTCTATCAGATTCAAAAATATTTGCTTGAGGCGCACCGGATCGCCTTTCAGCTTTTGGTTTATGAGAGTTTCATCGACCGAGAGGGTAAATTCAACCACGGGTTCCTTCTGGATGGTAAACAGCCTGATCGTACTGTTTAATGTGGAGTGCAGATTAAAGCCCGTATTCCTGAATGTTTCCTTACTTTCTATGCCCACGCCTGCAATTTCGGCAACATTTTCAATTGTGGTAACCAGATTATTTGCCGATGCGATTATGGTTTCCATCATATCTCTCTGTTCCTCTGTAAGGTTAACCTTGTTGACCATGTGACCAACCAGCATTATATTGCTCAAAGGGGTGCGTATCTGGTGGGAAAGTTTAGAGATGAATGATTCCTTGAGCTTGGTCTCGTTTTGTGCTTCCAGCAGATCAAGCTCGATGGAGCGCAGATGGTTAACCCGGTAATGCTCAAATATTACTACGATCAGCAAAATTCCAAGGTAAAGGCCGGAGAGCCGGAGGGTAAAAAGGGTGTTGAATTGAGAGATGTTTGAAAAGGGTTCCGGTAAAAGAAAAAAAGCGGCGGCTACAATCAAAAAGGAGAGAGATACCACTGTTCCCTTTCTTATTCCCAGTATAAATACCGATAATGCGGGAATCACCGGGAACCATATTATTATGCCCTCCCGGGCCGGCCCGAGGGCGAACATAAGAAGAAGGGCAAAGATGATCAGGGTCAGATTGAATCTGGCAATAGTTGAATACCGGCAGGTTTTTTTGACCTGGTGAATACTGCCAAGCAACAGCAATGCCACCGTCAGGGTAACCAGTCCATTGAAGTATTCACCCAGTATCAGGGTTATTGCACTAAAAACTGCGAGAAAGCAAAATCCGGTAAAGCTCAGCAGGTTTAAAAAATATATTTTGCTGATGATTTTTTCATCACACTTTCCGTGGAGCCCAAAGCTTAAGTAGTCGACCAGTTTGTTTAAAAGCTTCATTTAAGGCATATTTGGGATATTTTGCCTAAAGTTGCAAAATCCTCTGAAAGATTTATATATTGTTCAAAAATAATAAAATCTGCCATAGCTATTGTCATTATTAATAAAAAGTATGGAATAACATGGTTGATCATTTCGGTGAGTGCAAATTTTTTACATGGATATTTATTACTTTTACTTAAAACTGATATAAAAATATGAGCGAAGATAAAAAGGTGATTTTTTCGATGGTGGGTGTAAGCAAGACATACCCGCCGCAGAAAAAGGTGTTGAATAATATTTACCTCTCTTTTTTTTACGGTGCGAAGATCGGCATCATCGGACTGAACGGTTCAGGGAAATCAACCCTGCTCCGTATAATTGCGGGGAAGGAAAAGTCATTCGACGGAGAAGTGGTTTTTTCTCCCGGCTACACCGTTGGGATGCTGGAGCAGGAGCCCGTTCTTGATGAGGGTAAAACCGTAAAGGAGAATGTGATGGACGGGGTTGGGGAACTGGCTGATATGCTGAAGGAATATGAAGAGGTGAACAGCCGTTTTGCCGAGCCCATGGACGATGATCAAATGAACCTGCTTATTCAGAAACAGGGTGAGCTGACAGAAAAGATTGACAACCTCAACGGATGGGATCTTGACAGCCGGCTGGAGCGGGCCATGGATGCCCTGCGGTGCCCGGAGGGCGACAGTCCGGTAACCAGCCTCTCCGGGGGCGAGGCCCGCAGGGTCGCATTATGCAGGCTGCTGATCGAGGAACCGGATATACTGCTTCTGGATGAACCAACCAACCATCTTGATGCCGAATCGGTTCACTGGCTTGAACAGCATCTGAAACAGTACCAGGGCACAGTTATTTCCATAACCCACGACAGGTATTTTCTTGATAATGTTGCCGGGTGGATCCTGGAGCTTGACCGGGGGGAAGGTATACCATGGAAAGGCAATTATTCTTCCTGGCTTGAGCAGAAATCAAAACGGCTTGCAATGGAGGAGAAATCGGCCGGGAAAAGACAGAAAACCCTTGAGAGGGAGCTGGAGTGGGTGCGCATGGCCCCGAAGGCCAGGCACGCCAAATCCAGGGCCCGCCTGTCGGCATACGAAAAGCTTTTGAATGAGGATGTGAAGCAAAAGGAAGATAAACTTGAGATATTCATTCCCAACGGCCCCCGGCTTGGCGACAAGGTTATAGAGGCCAGGAATGTTGCCAAAGCCTACGGCGATAAGCTGCTTTTTGAGGATCTCGACTTCACCCTTCCTCCGGGCGGAATAGTTGGCGTTATAGGTCCCAACGGGGCAGGTAAAACCACATTGTTCAGGATGATAATAGGTGCCGAAAAACCCGACCGGGGAAACTTCAGTGTTGGCGAGACGGCAAGAATTGCCTATGTTGACCAGGCCCATACTGCCATTGATCCTGAAAAAACAGTTTTTCAGGTAATTGCCGGAAACAGTGAGAATATCCAGCTTGGAGGAAGATCGATCAATGCCCGTGCCTATGTGGCCAGGTTTAATTTTTCAGGTGCCGACCAGGAGAAAAAATGCGGTGTGCTTTCCGGAGGCGAGCGAAACCGGCTTCACCTTGCACTTACCCTAAAGGAGAATGCCAATGTGCTGCTGCTTGATGAGCCGACCAATGATATTGATGTAAATACCCTCAGGGCTATTGAAGAGGGGCTGGAAAATTTTGCGGGCTGTGCGGTGATCATCTCTCACGACCGGTGGTTTTTGGACCGTACGGCAACTCATATCCTGGCTTTTGAGGGGGATTCAAGTGTTTATTATTTTGAGGGAAGTTATTCAGAATATGAGGAAAACCGGCGTAAAAGGCTGGGTGACGCCGGACCAGGCCGGATACGCTACAAAAAGCTCTTGTCCGGGTGATAACTGATTTTTCTGCCGATGCATTTTCTGCCTGTTTACATGGTTAACGGACCGGTTTATATCTTCCTGAAATTCTAGCGGCTTTGTTATTCAAAATAGCACATATACCAGAATAGGCAGTTTACCTGCCGGCCAGTGAAAGTTAAAAAGTTACTAACCAATCTCCCGATCTTATGGAACGAATAGATGAAAACCAGCACAATGAACGCATGTGGGCAATGTTTTGCCACCTCAGTGCCTTTGCCGGCTTTATTATTCCCTTTGGCAGCATAATCGGTCCCCTGGTTGTATGGTCGATAAAAAAAGACCAGTACCCGCTGGTTGACGATCAGGGAAAAGAAGCATTAAACTTTAACATCTCGATGATAATTTATTACCTGGCTTCCTTTATCCTTATATTGGTCATTGTAGGCATACCCCTGCTGATTGCGCTTTTTTTTTACAACCTGATAATAACCGTGGTAGCATCCATAAGGGCCAATGATGGAGTGCGCTTCAGGTATCCGCTCAGCATAAGGTTTGTTCATTAGGGCGGTAACCGGGAGTTTTGTCAATTAACATTATCTTTGCGGGCATATGAATTTAAACATTTGATCTATGTCCCAGAAACCTTCGGTGCCTAAAGGAACAAGAGATTTCCTTCCGGGCGAAATGGCCGGAAGAAATTATATTTTCAATACCATAAAATCGGTTTTTGAGCTCTGCGGCTATCAGTCGGTCGAAACCCCCGCCATGGAAAATCTTTCCACCCTGTTGGGGAAATACGGGGAGGAGGGTGACAGGCTGCTGTTCAGGATACTCAATTCGGGCGATTTTTTAAGTAAGCTGCCCCGGGAAAGTGATCTCTTCAGTGACAGCGGCCGTCTGGCAAGCCTGATCTGTGACCGCGGACTCAGGTATGATCTTACAGTTCCCTTTGCCCGCTTTGTGGTTCAGCACCGTAATGAGCTGATTTTTCCCTTTAAGAGGTACCAGATCCAGCCTGTATGGCGTGCCGACCGGCCTCAGAAGGGAAGGTACCGTGAATTTTTCCAGTGTGATGCCGATGTGATCGGGAGCGATTCGCTGCTTAACGAAGTGGAGATGACCAGGATCATAGACGATGTGTTTGCAGAGCTGAAAATCAATGTCGTAATAAGACTCAATAACAGGAAGATTCTCACCGGTATTTCCGAGATCATTGGAGAGCCGGAAAAACTTACCGACCTTACCGTTGCAATGGACAAGCTGGATAAGATAGGTCTTGATGGGGTCTGCAGGGAGATGGAGGAGAGGGGGATAACTCCCCGGGCAATCGACCGGCTAAAGCCTGTAATCGCTATTACGGGAAGTAACCATGAAAAGCTGGATGCCCTGTCCGTTTTATTCCGCGAAAGCGAAACGGGAATGAAAGGAACGGAAGAGATGAGGAAAATACTTGACCTGCTTTCTGCTCCACTGCCCGCCAGTCCGCTTGAGTTTGATGTCTCCCTGGCAAGGGGACTGAATTACTATACGGGCACCATCTTTGAAGTTAGGGCGGCCGATGTGGAGATAGGCAGTATCTGCGGGGGAGGGCGTTATGACGACCTTACCGGAGTGTTCGGGCTCCCCGGACTTTCGGGTGTGGGAATATCGTTCGGCGCCGACCGTATTTATGATGTGCTGGAGCAGACCGGGGGCTTCCCCGAAACCGTGTCCACCTCCTGCAGGGTGATGTTCGTTAATTTCGGGGAGCGGGAAGCGGAGATTTGCCTGCAAATGCTGGCCGTGCTGCGTAAATCGGGCATAAGCTGCGAGCTTTATCCCGACGAGGCTAAAATGAAAAAGCAAATGCAGTATGCCAATAAACGGAATATTCCCTTTGTGGCCATTGCAGGTGAAAAGGAAGCGGGAGAAGGAACCGTTACCCTGAAAGACATGGAGGCCGGCACCCAGCAAACCATCAGCCAGCAGGACCTTGTCAGTTATTTTAAATAAATGGCACTCTTTCACGCCGGCCGGGGGCCGATGGCCTTTCTAACGGCGGGTGCAACCACGGTACCCAGCAACTCAATAGCATTCATCACTTTTTTATGAGGCAGGGTGCCCACGCTGATATGCAGAAGGAAACGGGTATTGCCAAATAATTCATATTCATGCAGGATCTTATCGGTTACCTGTTGCGGACTTCCCACAAGCAATGAGCCACCTGATGACCGCATCATTTCATAATGATCCCTGTTCATCGGGGGCCACCCCCGTTCGCGTCCGATATTATTCATAACCAGGGCATAAGGTCCATAAAACTCATCGGCCGCTTTCTGTGAATCTTCATGAATGAAACCGTGGGAGTTTATTGCAAGCTTTAATTTTTCAGGGTCGTGCCCCGAGTTTTTGTATGTTTCCTTATAGAGATCGGTGAATGCGACAAACCTTTCCGGCATTCCTCCGATAATGGCCAGGGCCATTGGCAGACTATTGGCTGCCGCGCGGACAGCCGATTCGGGTGTGCCTCCCACTGCTATCCAGACCGGCAGCTCCGGCTGCAAGGGCCTTGGGTATACCCCCCGGTTATTGATCGGGGGTGTGAGATCTCCTTTCCAGGTAATCTTTTCACTTTTGTTGAGCTGTAAAAGCAATTGCAGTTTTTCTTCAAAAAGGGAGTTGTAATCTTTCATATCGTATCCGAAAAGGGGAAAGGACTCTGTGAAAGAGCCGCGTCCTGCCATAATCTCGGCCCTGCCTTTTGAAAGAAGGTCGATGTGGGCAAAATCCTGGAAAACCCGTACAGGATCGTCGGAGCTCAGCACGCTTACTGCACTGGAAAGCCTGATGTTTTTTGTTTTGACTGCTGCTGCCGCCAGCACCACTGCCGGCGAGGAAACAATAAAATCGGGCCGGTGATGCTCACCTATGCCGAATACATCCAGACCCAGCTGGTCGGCAAGCTCAATTTCTTCCATCAGGTTCATCATCCTTTCGTGCGGGGTAAGCATCCGGCCGCTATCAGGATCGTGAGTGTTTTCAACGAATGTGGTAATTCCGATTTCCATAAAATACTTATCAGGTTTAATGATAATAGAAATGGAAATCGGAGGAAATTGTTCAAAAATTCCTGGCAGGCGAGTGTATCGGGCCGGTATTTTTTATCATGGCTGCCGAAGTGACAGCTATCCATAATAATCCGTTCAGCAGTATTGCCGCCATGAGCAGCGATATAAAATAAAGGTTGGCCTGCTGGGATCCAGGCAACAGCATGGGCAGCCCGGCAATAAGTGCAGGAGGGATGCCGGCGGTAAAACCGGCTACGAGCAGTAATACATATTCTTTGGCAATCAGGGAAGCAATAGCCGTTTTTGTGTATCCGATCGATAAATACAGGGCAATCTCGTTTTTTCTTTCAATTATGCTTCGTGCCATTACAACCGCCAGTCCGATAACCCCAAGCAGTATGCCCAGGGCACCAAGCATAAGGAAGATGCCCAGGTAGGTGTTTTCCACCGAATTAAACTCATTGAGGCGGTCGACAGAGGTTTTCATTTCCCAGCCGTGATCGCGGAATATGAAATGCAGCTCTTCCCCGAGCTCCTGTTCGCGGCCGGGATTTCCTTCAACCAGAAAAAAGCTGTTACCTCCTGCAGAAGGGAAATGCTCAAGGAAATGCTCCCGGGAAATTATCACATTCCCCTGAAACACCGAATTCGCCAGTCCCCCGATAAGCAAAAGCCTTAGCTCCTCACCCTTTTCATTGGTGTAGGTAAGGGTGTCGCCAACTTTCTTCCCGAGTCCCCATTGGATGACAGCCTGATCGGCAACAGCGGGAATGAGGTTGGAGGAGAGGTCATGTGACCCGCCCTGCGCAGGAATGGTGTTCAGACTTTGCCACGGATTTTCCTGGTCCAGCCATCGGGAGCCGGATGAAAAGCTGAACCTTCCTGAAAGCAGGGAGGGGTCGGTCGCAAGAATGCGGGGATTGGCGACCTGGTTCAGGTTAAGGCAGCTTGCATCGTCGGCGTAGGAGGCCATAAACTGTACGAAACTCATTTCGCCGGGAATATTGAGATCCAGCCGTGTTTCCCTGCTGTTAAGATCATGAAGTACCGGTACCGTGGCTTCTGCCACAAACAGAAATCCTCCGGTACCTCCACCGGGATGCGTCTCTGAAGTGGCTGCATTTTTCCTGTGGGAGCCGGTTGCCACCACAACAAAAATTCCCAGGGCAAGTATTATGATTACCGAAAGACTGCGGGTGCGGTTTCTGGCCAGATTTTTCAGAATCAGTCCGCCAGTGGTTATCTCGTCATAACTTTTCCGCTCCAGCTGGCGCAGGAGTGCATCGGCAAGCAGTAGAAATGCCGGTATGAGCAATCCTCCTGCAATCAGGAAGCTCAACGGATCGCTGCCCGACCCAAAGGAGGTAAGCTGCGGTATAAGCACAGCCGATGCGGCCAGGAAAAGCGTTATAGTGGCGGCAAGCCGTACCGTAAATTTTTTGTTGCCGTGATTGTCATTGCCGGAAGATCCTTCTTTGCCGGCGGGTTTTTCCTTGCCGGGGTTTTTTTCCTTGCCGGGGGCGGCAGGCTTTTTCAGGATGTAGCGGTTCAGACTGAAAATTATAACCAGAAAAGCAATTCCGATTCCGGCGGCAAATCCCGTAAGCAGCGAAGAAGGCCTGATTACCAGCTCCAGCATATCGGTCCTCACAATATCCTGCCACAATCCGGAAAGGGCCTGGTGGACCATCCTTCCGTAAAGTATTGCCAGAAGCATGCCTGCAAAAGAGCCGGCAAAGGCGGTAAGCATCCCTTCGCCCAGGTAAATTTTCCTGATAAGTTTTACAGGGTATCCCAGGGAAGAGAAAAGTTTTATCTGTCCTGACCTGTTTTCCATATTGAAAAGCAGCAGCAAAAAGAAAAGCATAACTCCCGCCAGCATTACGAATGCACCAAGTCCACCAAACAGCATCCCGAAATCAACACCCCGGGTGGCCGCCTGCAATCCGCTGTCTCTAAGTTCGTTTACCTGAAATCCCAGTTCGGCCGGATTAAGGGCTGAGGTGATCATTGTTCGTGCCGGATTGCCGGTGGCGCCGTAAGCCGGGAGGTTGCCGGATTCAGGACTGCCGTGATCATTTTTGGTGCCGGATTGCCGGTGGTTTCCTGATTCTGCATAATCCTGCACGGAGGCCGCCTGCTCAGGAAGCCATATGGAGGTTAGGTTTCCAAACCGGTTCGACCACAGGCGCTGTCCCTGTTCCAGTGAGATATAGGCTTTAGGGGTTCCCCGGTAATCATTCCAGTAATGCTCATCTTTGTCCCTGATCCTTTCCAGCACCACCGGCACCCCCGCGTCCCAGTCCCTGCAGCTGCCCGCATCCGACAACCCCGGTATACGGGGCATCAGGATCGTGTCGGAGGCAATATCCGCCATCTCAGTTATTCCCCTGATCACCAGTCGCTCATGTCTTTCGGTGAGCTCCCGCAGGGGACCGGTTTCCCAGTAGCGCATTGTTATGGTATCACCGGGTTCGGCCGAAAGGTCTTCTGCAAGCCAGCGGTTGATAATAGTTTCCCCCGGCTGCAGTGACCAGGAGTTGTCGGCTGCAACGAAAGAGTAAGGGGTGCTATTATCCCCTTTTTCAAGGGAATTTGCCAGGTAGGTAAGGACCATTCTGCTTCCGGGGAAAATAGCCGCCAGTTTTGATGTAACATGCTCCTGAATGAATACCCTTTCCGATCCTATTCCCAGCTTTCCTGTCGGCGGCAGACTGTGAAGGGTGAGATTGGCATCTTCAACTGCCCAGGCCTTTTCCAGGGAATTCATCAGGTCAGCGGTTTCCATGCCGGGGGAGGAGATGAAAATCACGTTGGCCATCCTGTCCAGCTCCATAATCATATTCAGCCATTTCAAATCGATGAAAACGTTGAAGGGAGCTGTCTGCGAAACCCTCAGATTGAACCGGCCGTAGTCGCTGTCGGCTGCAATTTCCGCCACCATGACCCTCCTGGAAACCGACCGGTCGGCATCCGATCCCAGTGGTGTGTTTGCAGGTATCACCCCCGTTCTTTTAATGCTTAGCTGAAAGAAGTCGCCTTCCTGCAGGTCCAGCCGGCGGGCCATGTTTTCACTTATTATAACCTGTCCGGCACCACCAGGGGTAAAATCAGGGCCGGATCCCAGGATCTGGCCAAAATTGTTATCAATCCCGATTATCTGTACCCGGTTGAGCCTTTCCCTGCCCCCTGCGGTTGCCGCCATCCCTTCGGCCACAAGTCCCGCCGAAATCTGCAAACCGCTTTGCTGTTCAAACCTGGTTCCCAGCTCCATGGTGAACAATCTCTCCCCGGAGGTGATGGTATGGGTTATTTTCCCCAGGCGCATTTTTACGGTTTTCTCAAGCGAATGGCTGAGCGAGTCTCCGATAATCAGGGCGCCGGTAATAATTGCGGTGGCGACGGCAAGTCCCGCAGCGGCTGTTATATTTGCCCTGAAATAGTGAAAGAAGGATCTGGATATGAGTTTCGGCAGGCGCATTATAGATTTAACTCTGCAATTGACAGATATATTTTAGTTGCTTCCGGTAAGTTTGCCGTTTGTAAGATTGTATATTTTATCCATACGGGAGGCAATTTCCCGGGAATGAGTTACCACAATCATGCTGTTTCCTGCTTTATCATTCAATCCGTTAATCAAATCGATCAGCATGGAGGCATTGTTACTGTCAAGAGAGCCGGTAGGCTCATCGGCAAGGATCAGCGACGGACTGTTTATCAGTGCTCTTACTACTGAAACCCGCTGGCATTCTCCGCCTGACAATTCATCCGGCTTCTGGTGGCGGATTTCCCATAGCCCTGTTTCCTTCAGAAGCATTCTGCCCCGGTCATGAGCCTCTTTTTTGCTTCCGTTACCGGGAAGGGCAGGAATCATAATATTTTCCCAGAGGGTAAGTTGTGGTAGGAGGTGGTGGAACTGGAATATAAAGCCTATCTCACGGTTTCTGAAAGTGGCAAGCTGATTTTTGTTCATTTCAGAAAGAGGTATTCCCTTAAAAATTATCTCTCCCCTGTCGGGGAAATCCAGTGCGCCGATCAGGTTCAGCAGGGTGGTCTTGCCCGATCCCGAAGGGCCGGCAATGGCGATTTTTTCGCCTTTCTCCACCGAAATTCCTGCCCCCTGAAGAACATTACGGATAGTCTTGCCGTATCGGCTTTTGTAAGATTTTGAAATATCGCGTACTTGAAGCAGCATATGAAAAGGTTTGACCGGTTTTTTCAGGTAATCCCATTATCTGAATGGCAGGTTGCTCACTGCAAAAATACTAATAAGTTAGCTTCCTGAGGACCTTGCCAGGAGTTAATATAAGTTAAGTGTTATTTTTGGAGAATTAAAGGTAATACAGGATATCATACTCAAGGCTGCAGGAATATATTCAGATCAAGAATAAATTGTTATCTTTTAAAATATGATGTTAAGGTTCTGTAAATAAATTATTAACTTTACGTAAGCAGGTAAATACAATGACAGGCTTATTTCTGAATAAGCATTAAATTTCTTGTATTTTGAGCGATGGGTTATGGGATGAACGGGGACTTGTTTTTTTCATAAATTTTTGTCGGTAGTATAGCCGGAACTGTAACAATTCAAAATTGCAGTTCGTAAAACAGCTTTGCCGGATCATAACAACAGACAATAATTCTTATTAACTAAATCAATTTAATTATGTACAGATCAAAATTTTTTATGATGTCAGTCATTGTAATGGCTGCAGTAGTTTTTACAAGTTGTGAAGATGATGACGAAATATTTGATCCGCCAACGGTTCTTACCAGTGCAGGCGGCACGATTATCCTGGAAGAGGGTGTTGATGAATATACTGTTAACGGGACAGCCCAATCGTCGGCTCCGCTTATGGAGATTAAATTACTTGAAGTTACCGGAGACGGGGAATTTCAGATCGGTAACAGCATCACCGAGTTTGCCGATCCCCTGTTTCATCAGTTCAGCTTTACCATAACAGGAATTGATTCCGACATAACTGTGAAAGTTCGCGTTACCGATACCGAATATCAGGATGCCGACACCGATCCGATAAACATAGTTTATACGCCACCTTCAGAGACCCCTCTTACCGAAGCCAGTGACACAACCTGGCAGAGAATCGCTGGAGCAGACGGCACCGGACTGGGTGACTTCGGACTGGCCTGGACATTAAACCAGAAAACCACCAGGGCGGTAATAAGTAAAGACGGAGCAGAAAAATTTGTGCAGCTCGATGAGCAGGCATGGGATGAGCTTGAAACGCTGGAGGCTTTGATGGAGGAAGTTGAGGCGTCTGAAGATATGGAGGATTACCGGGGAGTTTCAGCAGAAGCTCCGGCAACATACAATGATGTGCTTGCCACCATTTATGACGGACGGTATTATCTGATCCTTGTTGAGTCGGCCACCGTGGAGTCGACCGATGCCGGAACTCTTATAAATATATCGGTTCAGTATAAAACAAGTCCACAGGAAGAGGTGGAAGAATAGCGCTATTTTTCGTATAGTCATAATTTCCCCGGATTTTGTAATAAAGTCCGGGGATTTTTTTTGGCATCACGAAAAGAATGAATAAATCAGGACGTTTTTCCGCACACGGAAAATTCATCTGCGCAGGTAATTCCGCCATGCTGTTTTCCAGGGGTAGTTTAAAGGTTAAAAAAAGTTAACCTTCAATGATATAACAAAATTCAGAAATAAAAATGACCACTTGTATAATGCTGTTTATGTTTCTGTTAGGCAGGCATATCCGGCATCAATTTATTTAGACTGATCATAAATTAATTCGGTTAAAAATGCCATCTCCGAAACATATGAACCAAGTATTATATTTACACTGATAAATTTTGTACATACAAGTTGGCTTTGAATCACCTGAAGTCATGGTGGAGGTTAAATAATACCTCTGATGTTAAAAAAAAACGGAATTTTAAGGATGAGAGTACTGGTCGTTGTAACCCTTGTTTTATCGTTTGTTGTTGCAGGAATGAGCGGGCAGACTGCTGAAAACTGGCGTGGGCCGGACAGATCGGGTATTTACCGGGAAACGGGACTTCTCAGGGAATGGCCTGCGGCAGGACCTGAAATGGTATGGGCTTATGAAGAGCTGGGAGCAGGTTTTACTTCTCCGGTATTTGCCAATGGCAGGATTTATATTACCGGGATGGAGGGGGAAGAGGGTTACCTTTATATTCTTTCCAAAAACGGCAACCTGGAAGCAAAATTTCCATACGGAAAGGAATTTTATCAGGCTTACCCGGGAAGCCGCAGTACTCCTGGAATTATTGGCAATTTCGCCTACATGGTAACCGGACATGGTCAGTTGATATGCATGGACCATACCACCGGAGATATCGTGTGGCAGCGCGACCTTTTCAACAATTTCGACGGAAGTAACATAAGATGGGGTTTTACCGAAAACCTTCTGATTTCGGGAGATACCCTTTTTTGCACTCCCGGCGGCACCAAATATAATATCGCCGCCCTGAACAGGCATAATGGTGAGGTGATCTGGACAAGCCCGGGATCCGGGGGATTATCTTCGTATTGTTCTCCGACTCTGATCAATCACAACGGAAGTAAAATCCTTGTAACAATGATGCAAAAAACTATTGTCGGTGTAGACGCAGCAAACGGTGAAACCCTGTGGACCCATCCTCATGCCAACTTCAGGAACATTCATCCCAATACCCCTGTCTACCACGAAGGAAGCATATTTGCATTCAGCGGTTACGGTAAAGGGGGTGTGAAACTGAGGTTGAATTCTGCCGGCAACCGGGTTACAGAGGAGTGGTTCAATGATGATCTGGATAACCAGATGGGGGGTGCGGTTCTGGTTGACGGATATATTTACGGATCGGGCGACAGGAACAGGTTCTGGTTTTGCGTGGACTGGGAGACGGGAGAAACAGTCTTTTCTTCGCGTGAACTTGCCAAAGGTGTGGTGATCTATGCCGACGGACGGCTTTATTGCTACACTGAACGAGGTGAGCTTGCCCTGGTGGAGCCTGACCCCGGCGGACCGGTTATCAGGGGGCAGGTTGATATAACTCTGGGTTCTGAGCAGCACTGGGCGCACCCTGTTATCAATAAAGGTGTTTTATACGTCAGGCACGGGAACGCACTGATGGCATACAATATAAAAAGGTAATAAACCCAATCTACAGTTATGAGAACAATTCTGGTTATTATTTCATTTTTGGT
>PWPZ01000122.1 GCA_003556985.1 Bacteroidota bacterium | reverse complement strand
CCTGTCTCCTATGTACAATACATACTGAACCGGCTGACCGGAATTTCTGTCACTGCATCTTTTGCCGACCGCATAACCCTTCTGGGATGGCTGATTCCAGCCCTCCTGTCTGTTTACTTGAACATAAGCAGTGTACGTAAAGTTTGATTTAACAGAATGACACGGACTACATTCGCAAAATTATCAAGATTGTCACGACAGTTTTTAAACTGAAGGATTTAAGAGGCATCCAATTATTTTGTATATTGGTAAGTATAAAATATTCACCAACTCATTTGTGAAATGAAAAAAGTAGGTATACTTTTATTGATTATCGGGATTATCGGCCTGGCCTATTTTGGTTATGAAGCCATGCAGGAGTCGGAAAGCTTTGAAGTGCTCGGAGCAGAAGTAGCCGTATCCACAGCCAACTGGACGCCCGTAATTATAAGTGGCATAATCGCCCTGATCGGACTGATCTTGGCTGTAGCCAAAAAAAGCAGCAATACATGAAGCTTTGCTGCTTTTCCATTTTATCAATTATTAAGAAGTAATCCGTCAGAATTTGGATTTAGCCTCCTTAAAGGCCGAGGTTAAATCATTCCACGCGGCATCCATTCCTTCTTTAACGGACTCCCAGGCGCTCTCACTGGATTCCTTCAATTCATTGTACCTGGCTTTTCCTTTTTCCAGCTTTTCTTCAAGCTCCCTGATTTTTTCCTCCAGATCGAGCTTGTCATCCGCTTCTTTCTGCCTGGCCTTTGCCCGAAGCTTGTCCAGGTCAGCTTCCCACTCTTCCAGTTTTGCTTTGGCTTTTTCCTGATAAAGCCTGTAATCGCTCATGGTATAAATGTTTTAGGTTACCTATAAATATAGTAAAAATAAATGAGAAAAGTCTTAGTAATCAGACTTTTTGATCGCTGAGTATGGTCACACAGACAGCTTGTTTCTGACCGCCTCCTTCTCTTCCTCACTGGCAAGTTTGGTCATGTAATGACTTACAATCTCGGGCAACTTGCCCCCTTCGGGCACAAAGATCAGTGCGGCACTGTTCATGCAATAGCGCAGCCACGTGGGTGGCGGACCATCCTCGAATACGTGCCCCAGGTGAGAGCCACTGGCCGAATCAATCACCTCGGTCCGTATCGTTCCAAGTGAAGTGTCTTTTCGGTAATAGATTGCATTCTTGGTAATGGGTTCAAAAAAGCTGGGCCAGCCGCAACCACTGTCAAATTTGGCGTCTGCATAAAAGAGGGGTTGTCCGCTGGCAGCAGAAAAATAAATGCCGGGCTTATCTGTTGCATTGTATTCACCGGTGAAAGGGAGTTCGGTGGCCGCTTCGCGCAGCACCCGAAACTGCATCGGGGCCAGCTGGTCCTTCCAGGTATCCTCCTGTTTATTTACCGGATATCTTCCCGGATCATTGGGTCTGGTATCAATTTTCTTATTCATACCACCCAAACAATGGCAAGGGTAAAAAGTTCACCGGTTTTGGAGCAGGTTTTTGATGAAAAAGCATCAATTGAGCAGGTGTTTAATGTACAGATCATTAAAACTCAGAAGTGAAATGGAACTCAATATCAGGATATGCCTGCCTGGTTGTTTTCAGCATCCACTCGCTTTCGGCCATAAAAACAGGGCGTTCGGATTTATCATAGGCGATATGATGCCCGCGGGCTGAGATAAAAGCTGCCAGGGCCTTATTGTCATCAGAGGTGATCCAGCAGGCTTTATAATAGTTCATGGGCTGAAAATCGCAGGAGGCACCATATTCATGCAGCAGCCTGAATTTGATCACATCAAACTGCAACTCCCCCACCGTGCCGATCACCTTGATATTCCCGGGTTGTTTGACAAACAACTGGGCGATCCCCTCATCAGTAAGCTGCCGGATACCCTTTTCAAGTTGTTTGGTCTTTTCCGGGGTACGGTTCACCACCTGGCGAAACATCTCGGGAGAAAAACTCGGGATCCCCTGGAAAAAAATATCCTCCCCTTCTGTGAGCGTATCCCCGATCTTGAATGTGCCCGTATCGTACAATCCCACTACATCTCCGGGAAACGCTTCCTCAATCACACTTTTGTCTCCCGCCATGAAACTCGTCGGCCCTGAGAAACGGACTTTTTTACCTAGGCGGGTATGGGTATAAAATTTATTCCGTTCGAACCGGCCGGAAACAACCCGGCAAAAGGCAATGCGGTTACGGTGATTGGGGTCAATGTTTGCATGGATCTTAAAAACAAAACCACTGAATGAATTTTCATCGGGCTTTATTTCCCGTTTTTCGGTTTCACGGGCTTTAGGCGAGGGAGATATCCGGATAAAGGTCTCCAGCAACTCCTGTACGCCGAAATTATTGATGGCACTGCCAAAAAACACCGGCGCGAGGTAGCCCTCCCTGTACAAAGATTCATCAAAACATTCATAAACCCCCTCGATCAATTCCACATCCTCACGTAGCTTGGCAGCCGCGTCATTCCCGATCTCCTCTGTAAGTACTTTGCTGTTGAGTTCATGGATCATGGACACCTCATCCGCAATGCTGGTTTTATTCGGGCTGAACATTCGCAATTGGCGGTTCAGCAGATCGTATACCCCCTGGAATTCGTTGCCCATCCCGATGGGCCAGCTAAGCGGTCTGGTGTGGATGCTCAGTTCACTTTCAACTTCTTCAAGCAATATGAAAGGATCAATCCCCTCCCTGTCCAGCTTGTTGATGAAAATGATCACCGGGGTATGTCGCATACGGCATACCTCCATCAGTTTGCGGGTCTGCTCCTCCACACCTTTTGTGCTGTCGATCACCAGAATCACACTGTCTACGGCAGTCAGCGTACGGTAGGTATCTTCTGCAAAATCCTTGTGGCCCGGGGTATCCAGGATGTTGATCTTATAATCTTTATAGTCAAACCCCATTACAGAGGTAGCCACGGAAATTCCCCGTTGCTTCTCGATTTCCATGAAATCGGAGGTAGCGGTTTTCCGTATCTTATTGTTTTTCACCGCTCCGGCGGTCTGGATCGCTCCACCGAATAACAATAACTTTTCTGTCAGGGTTGTTTTTCCGGCATCGGGGTGACTGATGATGCCAAATGTTCTTCTCCGTTCAATTTCTTTTTGCAGACTCACTAATATTTTGTTTTCTCAAATGTGTAAAATAAACCCGACTTAACGGGTTTCAAAGGCAATTTCAGCGCCTTCATATTTTTGGGCAATTTCATGCAATTCCACCCACCCGGCCTGTCGGGGCGAATGGCTACCTCCCCTTTCCTCGATGCGCCGCCAACTGTCTTCCGAACTTAATCTTGATGTTCCGCTTAAGGCAATGGTTGCTGTGTCCGAACCGGTAATCACCACATTTACACGACCTTCCCAGTCTCCGGTAAAAAATCCAATATTGAAGCTACCGGAAGCGGTCGAAATCGTCCCCATTTCTCTGTCAGAGTTTGCGATACTGAAGCCTCTCTCAGTCAAAATCTGCCCCATTCTCCGGTAAGCATCGTCGGGATGATCCTGGGTAATGATCAGCACGGTATTATTTCCCCGGCTGCTGCCGGGCACATCCCGGAGAGACAAACAACTGCCCAGTAAGAATAGCGCAAAGATAACAATAATCGGCTTGTGTGTTTTTGAGATAACTG
>PWPZ01000017.1 GCA_003556985.1 Bacteroidota bacterium | reverse complement strand
TGGAATTTTTCCCGGGAGTATTCATGACTGCAACGTCACTGTCACTTGCAGCTGCAAGATCAATATTATCGTAACCGGCTCCTGCCCTCACAACTATCTTCATATTAACTGCAGCAGAAATTACATCTTTTGTTATAAGATCACTCCTTACGATCATTGCATCTGCATCTGCGGCAGCTTTAACAAGTTCTCCGGCATCTTTATAATTTTCAAGCAGTGCCATTTCGTATCCTGCCTGATCCAATACTTCTGCAATTCCGTCAACCGCCGGCTTTGCGAAGGGTTTCTCAGTTGCTACCAATATTTTCTTCATCTTTGCATATTGTTTTTAGTTCAAATGATTATGCTTTTTGCTCTTCAAACTCCTGCATGACATCAATAAGAGCCCGGACACTTTCCGCCGGAAGGGCATTATAGATTGATGCCCTGAAACCGCCGACCGACCTGTGCCCTTTAATCCCTACCATGCCTTTTGACTGGGCAAACTGAAGGAAGTCAGCCTCCAGATCCTTATACTTATCCTGCATCACGAAACAGACATTCATAACCGACCGGGAATCCTTTTCTGCAGTTCCAGCAAACATACTGCTGCTGTCGATAGCATCATAGAGCATCGCTGCTTTAGCCCGGTTTAATTCTTCCATCTTCACAAGTCCGCCGGTTTCCCTGATCCATTTAAGGGTTTCCATAACCGTATATACCGGCAGACAAGGAGGAGTATTAAACATCGAGCCGTTTTCGATATGGATCCGGTAATCAAGCATTGAAGGAATGTCACGCTCAACCTTCCCAAGAATATCTTTCCTGACAATTACGAAACCAACCCCGGCGGGACCGACATTTTTCTGCGCCCCTCCGTAGATTATTCCGTATTTTGAAACATCCACCGGACGGCTGCAAAAATCGGACGACATGTCTGCAACAAGGGGAACCGGGCTATTGAGGTCTTCACGTATTTGGGTGCCGAAGATTGTATTATTGGTAGTTATGTGAAAATAATCGGCATCTGCGGGTATTTCATAGTTGCGTGGTATATAGCTGAAGTTCTTGTCGGCCGAAGAACCAACCACCTCGACCGGTCCGATCTTTTTGGCTTCCTTGATCGCTTTCTTGGCCCAGGTACCGGTTTCCAGGTAAGCTGCCTTATTCTGAAGCAGATTATAGGGGATCATCAGGAAATTCATGCTTGCCCCGCCATGGAGCAGTAACACCTCATATCCGTCGGGTATGTCAAGTATCTCCCTGAACAATGCAACTGCCTCATCCATAACCGCCTGAAAATCCTTGCCCCGGTGGGATATTTCCATGACCGACAATCCGATACCGTTAAAATCAAGCACTGCAGCAGCAGTTTTTTCAATGACAGGGCGCGGAAGAATTGATGGTCCGGCACTAAAATTATGTTTCTTCATAGTAGAACTGTTATTAGGTTAAATTAGGAATTGGATTGCAAATTGCAAATAATTTCTTAAAAAAAGAGGCTTCCCCCAATGTTTTTTAAATGCCGTCCCGAATGCCGGAATCCACAGAATCATAATCCCGGTGTTCGACAAGCACCTTGTCTTTAAGCAATGGAATGACCCCGGTACTGTCGGGTGTACTGCAATATGGGATAACATCATCAAGTCCCAGTTTTTTTAAGCGGTGCCTGTGAGCTGCTTTTTCCATGAAACCCTTAATATCGGTGCGGGCAAGCTTCCACAATTCAATGGCAGCAACAGCCGAATCACAGATGGTTTTAAATTTACGGCTCTCTGTCAGTGCATTTGCCAGTGCCCCTGCAAAAAGACTATCCTCAAGATTATACCTGTTTTTCCATCCTGCACAAAGTACCAGAACATCATTATCTTTCTCAACAAGCCATTTCGCAAGGACCGTAAGATTTACAAAAGCCCCGATGGCAACATGCCTGGCTTCCGAGGCCATTCTGATCGCCTGGGTACCGTTGGTGGTACTGTATACTATGGTGGCATCCTTCACCTGCCGGGGACTGAAATTGAAGGGAGAGTTTCCGAAATCGGCAAAATCAAGTACCCGTCCGTCTCTCTCCGCCGCAACCAGGTATCCTTTTTCCTTCCAGGTTCTGGCCTCATCCAGGCTGCCGGTTGGAATAATCTTTTTGACGCCATTTTCAAATGCAGTGCAAATGGCAGTTGTTGCCCGAAGAATATCGGAAACAACAACTATCGCATTGTCATTGCAATAATAAGGATAGAGAGCCGGGGAATAGCATACTTCTATATTCTTCATTTTAAGACATTGAATGGTTGCCGGACAGATTTACCCTTCTTTACAGTTTTACAAACGGTGGCTTAACCACTTCGGCCTTAAGGCTCTTCTTTCGTATAACGATATTTATTTCCGTTCCTTCTCTGGCAAACCCGGGTTTAACATATCCCATACCAATACCGGTTTTCAGCATAGGCGACATGGTACCAGAAGTAACCTCACCTATAATATTCCCCTCATTATCGGCAATTTCATAATGCAGCCTGGGTATACCCCTTTCCTTTAGTACAAATCCGACCAGCTTACGTTCCGGCCCTTCCTTTTTTTGGTTCAGCAGGCGGTCCCGGTCAATAAAATCATTGTTATCGGTAAACTTTGTTATCCATCCGAGCCCGGCCTCAATAGGAGAAGTAGATTCGTCGATATCATTTCCATAAAGACATAATCCCGCTTCCAGCCGCAATGTATCCCTTGCTCCAAGTCCGGCAGGTTTTATACCGTATTCTTCGCCTGCCTTGAAAACAGCATGCCATAGTGCGGGTCCGTTTTGGTTGGACACATATAATTCACAGCCGCCCGACCCTGTATACCCGGTAACCGAAAACAGGACATCTTTTATTCCGGCAATGTCTGTTTTTTTAAAAGTACTGAATTTCATCCCCTTAACAGGCTCATCGGTTAATTTTTGAATAATATCAAGTGCAAGTGGTCCCTGCACTGCAAGAAGAGATATTTCATCCGATGCATTGTAAAGTCCGGCACCGGGATGAAGCCCGAAACCTGCGGCATGACGTACGCACCATTTCCAGTCCTTTTCTATGTTTGCGGCGTTAACCACCATCATATAATCCTCACTGCCAAACCTGTAGACGAGGAGGTCGTCAACAATACCGCCACTTCCGTTGGGAAGGCAGGTATACTGGACCTGTCCGTCAGAAAGCCGGTTAATATCATTGCTGGTAATATGCTGAAGAAACCCGGCAGCCCCTTGTCCTTTAACCCTGAACTCTCCCATATGCGACACATCAAATACCCCTGCCTTTTCACGTACGGTAATGTGCTCATCATTAATTCCGGTGTACTCCACGGGCATGTTGTAGCCGGCAAACGACTGCATTTTCGCCCCCAGTTTCAGATGAATATCGGTAAATACAGTATTTTTCATCAGTTAATATTTAATTTAATTAGTTTTCCTGATGGATATTACCATGATAATAAATATAGTTACCCGGGATAACCAACCGCTTGTCAACCTCTTTTTTCATATTTTTTTCCCGAAAAACATCATTAATTAGCAAAAGTAATTAATTTAGTTTCTTCAACACATGAAGTGTTGATAAAATTGGATAATTAAATATCATCCGGTATACTATGGTTTTGCGGCAAAGTGTCATGGGTATTCACAAAAATTACTTACTTTTATAGGAGTAAGTAATTGCAGCATCTGCAAAACACAAAACAGCAGCCAAAATGGACACAAAACACGTCGATCTTAATTATCTCAAGGAGATTTCCGGCGAAAAGAAGGATCTGATAAACGAGATGATAGAAATATTCAATTCAGAAGTGCCGGGATATGTAAAGCTTTTACACGAATATTACAAAAACCGGAACTGGGAAGCCCTTGAAAAACTTTCTCACAAGGCTAAAGCTTCGGCATCAATAATGGGAATGAAGCAATTGACCGGGGAACTGAAGGAACTTGAGCTCCTTGCAAAAGAAAAAAAAGACAATAAACATATCCCCGCGTTGCTGCAAAGCATTGAAAGTGAATTCCTTGCTGCCATAAAAGAATTGAAATCCTTCACAAAAACCCTATAAACTAAAGTTATGGTTAAATCGGAAGTTTCAGACGGAGTCATAATCTGTTCATTTGATCAGACCACTAAATTAAATGCGGTTAATTCCGAGGAAGTCAAGGAAGAATTAAACCGTTTTTTTAATGATCCGGGAACAAAGCTGATCCTGGATCTGGGAAATATCAATTTTATTGACAGTTCCGGCTTCGGGGTACTTCTTTCTGTAATGAAGAAAGCCGGAAAAAACTCCGGGGAATTCCGCATATGCTGCATAACACCAAATGTCATGGAATTGTTCCGGTTGCTTCAGCTGCATACGATTTTCCACCTGTGCGACACCAGGGAAGAGTGTATGAAAAGCTTAAGCTGATCTTAACTTTTTTACCGCAAAATCCCGGAAAAGGCTGCCTGCAGGAGACATCCTCCCTTAATTACTGAAAACAAGTTCGCCTTCTTTTTCATCAATCAGCAGCACCT
Source organism: Bacteroidota bacterium (assembly GCA_003556985.1). Lineage (GTDB taxonomy): Bacteria > Bacteroidota > Bacteroidia > Bacteroidales > PUMT01 > PXAP01. The sequence goes on along the minus strand of PWPZ01000017.1, from coordinate 9,413 downwards.
TATCCTTATCAACTTTGCCTGCGAGTATTTGCCGTGAAAGCTCATTGACGATATATTTCTGCATAACCCGCTTGACCGGCCGTGCCCCGTACTGGGGATCGAAGCCTAATCCGGTAAGTTGGTCTATGGCCTTTTCTGTTATTTCGGCATTTACCTGGTTGGAAGCAAGCATTTTTTTGACCTGTTCAAACTGAAGCCTGACAATTTGCTTAACCTCTGACTGCGACAGGGGCTTGAACATAATGATATCGTCAATACGGTTTAAAAACTCGGGTCTGATGGTTTGCCTCAGCAGCTCCATAACCCTGGTGCGGGATTTATCAAACATTTTTTCCCGGTCCATTCCGTTTAGCTTTTCGTAATTCTCCTGTATTATATGTGATCCTGCATTGGAGGTCATAATAATGATGGTATTCCTGAAATTAACTACCCTGCCCTTGTTGTCGGTCAGCCTGCCATCATCAAGCACCTGAAGCAGGATGTTGAAAACATCGGGATGGGCTTTTTCTATTTCATCAAGCAGAATCACGGAATAGGGCTTTCTTCTTACTGCTTCGGTAAGCTGTCCGCCCTCCTCATAGCCAACATAACCCGGAGGGGCTCCTATCAGCCTTGCCACGGAATGTCTTTCCTGGTATTCAGACATGTCTATCCTGGTCATCAAATTCTCATCATCAAACAAAAATTCTGCAAGAGCACGTGCAAGCTCAGTTTTACCGACCCCGGTCGTTCCAAGAAAGATAAAAGACCCTATGGGGCGCTTGACATCCTGCAACCCGGCCCGGCTTCTCCTTACTGCATCCGAAACGGCCTCAATGGCCTCATCCTGTCCGACAACCCGCCTGTGAAGCTCCGCTTCCAGGGACAAGAGTTTTTCCTTTTCACTCTGAAGCATACGGCTCACCGGTATGCCGGTCCACCGGGAAACAATACCTGCAATATCCTCCGAATCAATCTCCTCACGGATCATCGAACCTTCTCCCTTGGCTTCCTGAAGCTCCTGCTCGAGCTTTTTAATATTTTCCTCTGCCTCTTTTATCCGGCCATATCTCAGCTCGGCCACTTTACCGTAATCACCAAGCCTTTCTGCCTGGTCGGCCTCGATCTTCATGTTTTCTATGGACTCCTTGTACCTCTGGATATTGGCTATAATGCTGCGTTCATTATCCCACCTGGCCCTGAGCAGGTTTTTTTTCTCATTGAGATTTGCAAGCTCGGCTGAAAGTTCCGATTGCTTTTTTTTATCACCTTCCCTTTTAATGGCCTCTCTTTCAATCTCCAGCTGCTTGATCTTTCTTTCAATCTCATCAATATTCTCAGGAACGGAATTCATCTCCAGCCTCAGCCTGGATGCTGCCTCGTCGATAAGGTCTATTGCCTTGTCGGGCAGGAACCTTTCGGTTATGTACCTGTGTGAAAGTTCTGCAGCGGCAATAATTGCATCGTCCCTGATCCTCACCTTATGGTGTGATTCATATCTTTCCTTAAGTCCCCTGAGAATAGATACCGCACTCATAACATCTGGCTCATCTACCATAACTAACTGAAACCTCCTCTCCAGGGCCTTGTCTTTTTCAAAATATTTCTGATATTCATTCAATGTGGTAGCTCCTATCGCCCTTAGTTCTCCCCGTGCAAGGGCAGGCTTGAGAATATTGGCTGCATCCATGGCCCCTTCGCTCTTTCCTGCCCCTACCAGGGTATGAATCTCGTCAATGAACATAACTATCTCCCCTTCCGACTCAACAACCTCCTTAATAACAGCTTTCAGCCGTTCTTCAAATTCACCCTTGTATTTGGCACCTGCTATCAGCGCTCCCATATCGAGTGAGAAAACCTGCTTGGTTTTCAGATTGTCGGGTACGTCACCCTTTACAATCCTTTGGGCCAGACCTTCTGCAATAGCAGTCTTTCCTACTCCAGGCTCGCCTATCAGAATGGGATTGTTCTTTGTCCTCCGGGTCAGGATCTGCAGGATACGGCGGATCTCATCGTCACGGCCGATTACCGGGTCAAGCTTTCCCGCCATAGCCATTTCATTAAGGTTTATGGCAAAACGGTTAAGTGCGTCGAGAGTGTCTTCGGCACTCTGGCTGGTGACTTTGGATCCTTTCCTGAGCTCGTCTATTGCTTTTTTCAGTTCATCGGCGGTTATCCCGCTGTCCTTCATCATCTGCGACACCTGGTCGCCTGCCAGGAACAGTCCTGTAAGCAAATGCTCGAGTGATACAAATTCGTCTTTGGCCTCTTTGGATTGTTCAAGGGCTTTCTGCAGGGCTGTGGAAGCTTTGGAGGAGAGATATTGCTCCCCTCCTGAAACTTTCGGATATGATTCGATTATGCTGTCCAGCACCCTGGATATATTCACGGGATTGATATTCAGCTTTTTCAAAATAAAGCCGGTAACGTGCTCGTCAACATTCAAAAGAGCCTTCATTATATGGCCGGTCTCTACAGCCTGATGCCCGTAACCAGCAGAAATTGTGAAGGCCTGCTGAATTGCTTCCTGTGATTTTATGGTAAAGTTATTCAAGTTCATGGCAATTCATTTTTTTCTTCTATGGATGATACTTCCCCTGCAAAAATGTAAAAACTGGTAAATACCGGGAAAGTTTGCAATTATGCTAAACAAAAGCCCTGCCAAAGGAGAAACCGGGCTTATGGCTGCTATTATGTCATGCACACAAAGAAGTAAACTGCCAGACCGTCAGAGACTTGCCTGATTACTTAACCATCATGGGACCCATGCTTATTGCCCCGGGCTAAAGCCTTCCTCTATGAGGTCGTAGAATTCATTCTGCAGTTCAAGGGTGGTCTCGTCATTTTTTATCTGCCTCAGGTTCCTGATTATGGTTTCCACCTGGTAATCGGTAATGAGTTTGCCGAGTTCAACCGATCCTGCCGCTCCGTCGCCGGCATAATGGTGAGGAAAATCGGCATACCACCATATTCCGGTATAAAGCCCTGGAAGGTCAAGCCTGCCCTGGGGCCTGCCCGACTCATCACCAGTTCTCTCCATCTTCACCAGATCGGGTCTGAGGTACAACAGGGTGGAAGTTTCCCTCTCGCCGGCATGACCGTCATAATCGGTCTTTCTCATCTCATTAATTTTACGGTTGACTTCCGGATCAGTGGATGGAGTGTGAAGATAAACCGCAAAATCACGCTTTTTCTCAAGCTGAGCCTGCACGAAATATCTTATAAAATGGTTGTTTCCCCCATGGCCATTAAGTATGAGAATCCTTTTAAATCCGTTGCGGGCAATTTCATCGACAGTTGCCTGAAGCAGTGACCACATAAGGTCGCTCGGAATGGTAATGGTTCCGGGCAGGTGTTTTGCCTCATAAACCTGTCCGTAAATAAATTCGGGGAATACGACTGCATATTCATTTTCTGCAGCCCTGAATGCCCATTCCCTGGCATGGATTAAATCAGAACCCATCGGGGCATGGGGGCCGTGCTTTTCCAGCACACCCATTGGAAGTATGCAGGTGTAGGCTGATTTTTCCAATGCTTTTTCCCAGTCGCTTCCGACAAGCTCTTCCCATTTAAAAGGAATGTCCTGGGCACCTGAAGAAAAAACCGAAATAAGTAGAATAAAAACCGTTAATCTCATAATAATTATTTTTTAGGATACACTTAAGGGTTTACTTGCAAATGGTTATCTTGCGCATTTTTCAATAATATTGATTTCGCCATCTGGTAAGCTGCGGGTTTATAGTTGGTGAAATCATATGCAATGTACACCGGCGGGACTAATTTTCCAAACTATTTTTTCCGCTATCCGTACAATCACTAATTTAAAAAGAAAATTTACATCAATTTCCCCCTGAAGCATGAGCCGGCAAATACTTATAGCTTTAATGCAATTGTTCGCTATCATAGCGCGGCCCGGAAGCAACAGAACCGATCGCAGGCTTGTGGTGGAATCATATCTTAAAAGACAGCTTAACTCAGAACTTGTAAATGATTACCTTGAAATATTCGATGAGCACTATAATATTCATCAGCAAAAACAAAGTGACAGGGACAGGAGAAAAAAACGCACCTCTTCAAGCTCGGTGCGGATGCTTGTTATATGTACAAACATAAACCGTGAACTTACCAGAAGGCAGAAAATCATAGTACTGATAAATCTCCTTGAATTTATCAAGAGCGACAGTAATGAAACAACGGAACAGGAATTTGATTTCCTGGCAACTGTTGCCGGAACTTTCAATATATCAGGAAACGAGTATGGAAACATGAGGGATTTTGTTCTATTTCCTTTCGAAAGTGTTCCCGATTCAAAAGACATCCTCATAATCGACAATAACCCGGAATTTTCAGGTTATAAGACAAGGCATATTTACAGGGAGTTTATGGAGGGACAGATCAGGATACTCAGGGTTGCCGGTGTAAACATGCATCTGGTGAGATATATCGGGAAAATGGAAATGTACCTTAATTCCCAGCTGATAAGACAGGATAAAGTTTATGTTTTTGACAGCGGAACCTCCCTGAGGAATCCTGGCATCAGGCCGGTGTATTACAGTGACATCGTCAGCTCCTTCAGTCCGCAACTGGCAAAAGACAAGATAATATTCGATGCGCAGGAAATTGAGTACAGGTTCAGAGAGGGAAAGATGGGATTGCAGAAGCTCTCTTTTACAGGAAAATCGGGCCGCCTGATCGGAATAATGGGCTCAAGCGGATCGGGAAAAACAACCCTTCTGAATGTTTTAAACGGAAGCTTAAAACCTTGCAGGGGCAGGGTGCTGGTAAACGGCATCGATATTCACAGGGAGCAGGAGAAGGTCAGGGGACTGATTGGTCATGTATCACAGGACGACCTGCTTATGGAAGAGCTTACGGTTTACCAGAACCTTTACTATAACACAAAGCTTTGCTTTAAGCATTATACAGAAAAGCAGACAGCCGATACCGTAAACAATCTCCTGAAACAACTGGGACTGAATGAAATAAGAGACCTGCAGGTAGGAAGCCCTCTGAACAAAAAAATTAGCGGGGGACAACGAAAAAGGCTAAACATTGCCCTTGAGCTTGTCAGGGAGCCGGCTGTATTGTTCCTGGACGAGCCAACTTCGGGACTTTCTTCAAGGGATTCCGAAAATATCATGGACCTGCTAAAAGAGCTGTCACTAAAAGGTAAACTGGTTTTTACCGTTATACATCAGCCGTCATCGGAAATATATAAAATGTTCGACAGACTGATGATTTTAGATACGGGTGGCTTTCTGATTTACAACGGCGACCCGGTTGATGCCATAATTTATTTTAAATCACATGTTCAGGATGCAAACTGGAGAGAAAGCGAATGTCATGCCTGCGGGAATGTAAATCCGGAACAACTGTTAAGCATCATTGAAACCAGCGTACTTGATGAATACGGCAAACAAACACGGTCGCGGAAAATATCGCCCTGGGAATGGGCTTATCATAATTTGCAGCGGAACCTGAATGAAAAAAAAGAAAGAGTCAGCAATCATCTCCCGGAAATATCCCTCAGGATGCCGGGCATTTTCAGGCAGTTCATGGTTTTTGCCACCCGCGATATTCTGGCCAAACTGTCAAACCGCCAGTATTTGTTGATAAATTTCCTTGAGGCACCGGTCCTTGCCTTAATTCTCTCCTTTATCATAAAATACCATGATGTCAGCATGGGCAATCCGGAGGGGTACACATTCTTTGGGAACCCCAATATCCCGGTTTACATATTCATTTCGGTAATAGTTGCTATTTTCATGGGGCTGACAATGAGTGCCGAAGAAATCATAAAAGACAGAAAAATACTGAAAAGGGAGACCTTTTTGAATCTGAGCCGGCCGGCCTATCTTTCTGCCAAAATAACAGTTCTGTTTTCAATTTCCGCAATCCAGGCTGCCAGTTTTGTCCTTGTGGGCAATTCAATCATTGAACTTAAAGGTATGTATTTCGAGTACTGGCTGGTGTTATTCAGTGCCTGGTGCTTTGCAAATATTACGGGACTGATTATTTCAGACAGCTTCAAAACTGTTATCACCATATATATACTCATCCCGTTCCTTGTCATTCCCCAGCTCATATTAAGCGGCGTAATTGTAAGGTATGAGAAATTGAATCCTGCAGTATCATCGCCCGAGAAGATCCCTTTCTACGGGGAGGTAATAGCGGCAAGATGGGCATATGAAGCCCTTGCCGTACACCAGTTTAAAAACAATCCCTTTGAAAAGGAATTTTATCCCTACAACAAGGCTATGAGCAAAGCCGAATACATGAACAATTTCTGGATACGTGATCTTCACAACAAGCTTGATTTCAATAAAAGAAACCTTCACAACCCTGCTGTGGAGGGACAGGTTGTAAAAAATTTCAGGGTGTTGCTGAACGAACTGAAAAATGAACACAGGCTGAATACGGTAATTGATCCGGAAATAAGCTTTGACACCATTTTTCCCGCCACTGCGGGACGGCATTTCATCGAGGGTGCCTGGGAATACCTGGAGAGGCTAAACCGCTACTATACACTCATTTACAATAAAGCCAACAACGAAAAGGACGGGGTTATTTCACGCTACCATGAGACTCCTGCGGAAAGGGAACAGTTTCTGGAAAAAAGAAATAAATATTATAATGAAGCATTGAGTGAAATGGTAAGAAATTCCCGGGAAATAGTCCGCATTGCCGAATATAATGACCGGCTCTACCAGATATCTGACCCTGTATATCGTGATCCGGAAGGAAAATTGATCAGGGCTCACTTCTATGCCCCGGCAAAACAATTATTCGGCATAACCATTGACACCCTGTGGATTAACACTATGGTCATATGGCTCATGACCTTTATTCTGATGGCCGCACTTTATTTCAGGCTGTTGAAAAAAGGGCTGGAAAAAACCGGGGGAATAGTTCGCGGCAGACTGCCTTCGTGGTAATTAATAAAAAAACCGGCCCATTAAGGCCGGATCTGACAAACTTTTGTCCGGGGCAGGGTAATGAAATTACTCCTGGATCTCAATTAGCTTAAACGGGATCCGGATAATCGATTCGTAATCTTCTCCGGCCTCCAGCATGTCTTCGTCATCCTCTTCATAATACCAGTTGACAATAACCTGGTTTTTTGCCTTGTGTATTGCTTCCAGTTTTTTAAATATATCAAGTATACACTTTGAAGAACTTGTATTGAAATATTCCAGGTGGATATTTACATTTGTTACAGTTGCAGGATTGGCGGTGTATTTGTCGAGCCAGTCTACCAGCGGTTTAAAAAATTCAGTTGAATTTTCGGGTATTGACCTGCCCTTGATCTCAACAATTCCCTCCCCGGCATCAAACCGGACTGACGGAGTTTTGGGCGAGCCTTCTTTAATTAGGGATTTCATTCTTTTTTAAAAATAATTTCTAATATTGATTTATTGTTACAAATACGTTCAGAGTGAAAAAACAATACTCTTCATTGTATTTCCGGAACATATACTCCATTTTGTTACCGGTCTTTTTTGCAATATCTATAAGTCCGAGCCCGCCGCCTCCTTTGGGTGATAATTTCTGGTGATTGAGCACATATTTATACATGTCCTTAAGTTCTTCCCTGGACAATGTGTTTATCTTGTCAATCTTCTCTTTAAGCTGCTGAACACGGGTGGCACGTATGAAGTTACCGGTAGATATCCGATAGGATCCGGCTTCCCGTGCTATTACAAGCACGCCGAACCGGGCATCAAATTCGTCTTTGATTTCTTCGGGGAGGTCGTCGATGTGATGAAAAAGATTTTGCAAGGCTTCAACAAGAACATTGTAAACCTTTTTTCTGACGGCAGAGGCGGTATTAATATCTTCGAGTTTGGACTCTATTACTTCCAGCACATTTGTAATCAATTCAGTGGTAATGCTCCCCTTATATGCAAGAAGTACATCGCCCTCATTCATCTGTGCAAAACTTTCCTGTAAATTAAAGCTCATAAAGGCTTATGCATTGTAATAAAACCACTGATTTGGCATAGCGCCCGACAAATATAATAAAACTAACTATCTAAACACAAAAAATACCAAATTTAAACCAGAGATGTTCTTTTTTGATACAAATAACAGGCATGAATTATTAACTAGCCGCCGGTTCAGGTAATTTTTGTCAAAAATTATCCGACGTCAATATGAGAAAATTTTATGAAAAAACCTCATGAGCCATAATTTACTTTCCGGTTTTTCTGCTTCCCGGATAAACGGGGAACTTAACCAGCCGACATTCCAGCGGACCGTTATAAAGGGTGATTTTCCTTTCCGGCTTAAGGCCGGTGAATTTGAGTGCCTCCTTATTGCTGCTCAGAACCCATGCAGAATAACCTGCATATCTCTTTTTCAGCACATCACCCATGACCGAATGGAGGACTTGAAGATTATCGGCTCTTATTCTCTCCCCGTAGGGAGGATTAGTTATCAGTATGCCCGGCCCCGGAGGCGGCATCATATTTTCAAATGAGGATATCCTGAACTCGATCTTTTTGCCGGGAAAGGCGTTTTTTGCATTATTCCTTGCTATGCCTATCGCATGAGCAGACATATCGGATCCGATAATGTGGGGAATTTCCTTAGGTTCGGGATGTTCCTGATTATAAATCTTACTGAACAATGTGTCATCAAAATCGGGCCACCTCTCAAATGCAAATTGTTTCCTGTATATACCCGGAGGTATATTGTAAGCCATCATGGCGGCCTCGATTGGAATGGTTCCCGAGCCACACATGGGATCAATAAAAACAGACCTGCGGTCCCAGCCGGATAGCATTATTATTCCTGCAGCAAGCACTTCATTAAGGGGAGCATGGTGGGTAGCTTCACGGTATCCTCTCCTGTGAAGGGATTCTCCGGAGGAGTCAAGCAGGAGCGTACATTTATCTCCCGAAATATGGATATTGATTCTTATATCAGGGTCGATGGTATCAACGTTTGGCCGCTTTCCGGTTCCGGCACGAAACTGATCAGCAATTGCATCCTTGACCCGCAGTGCAATATATCCCGAATGATTGAAATATGGGGAATTAAGTACGCCGTCAATGGCAAAGGTCATGTTAGCAGAAAGAATGGTCGACCAGTCAATGCCGCCGGCTCCCCTGTAAAGTTCATTTTCATCCCTTGCCCGGAACTCATGGAAAGGTTTCAGAATACGCAGGGCGGTGCGGGTATTAAAATTGGCCCTGTATAGCACCTCCTTGTTTCCTTCGAAATAAACCACCCGGGTGCCTTTCCTGACATTATGTGCGCCAAGGGCTTCTATTTCCCCGGCAAGCAAATCCTCCAGCCCCCTGAGCGTCTTGGCGACCATGCCGGTTTTGTTTGCTATTAACCTGTCAAATTCCAAGCGGTTTCAAATTAAAATGAGTATTCATTATATCAATGGCCGAGTCAATTCTCTCCTGATCTCTCCCGGAAACCAG
>PWPZ01000247.1 GCA_003556985.1 Bacteroidota bacterium | reverse complement strand
TCACAGCTGGCCGCAATTGACCGGGAAGTACAGGAATACTGGGAATCTGTCATTACCGCTAACCCCGGCACCCTGCTTGCAAGTCTTATCAGTGCAATGCAAAGTCCCAAAATACCAGACTTTGAAATACCTGCAGGCACAACCAACCCCGACTCTCTCAGGTGGGCCATGGGTTATGAATACAATAAAGCTCATTTTTTTGATAATATAGACTTCTCCGATGAAAGATTACTTCGTACACCCGTACTCCATAACAAGCTGGACCATTTTTTCAACCGCATCCTTGTGCAAATACCCGACTCTATTATACCGGAAGCGGTTAGGGTTGTTGAATATTCCAAGGCCAACGAGAAGGTGTTTCAGTATGTTCTGGTCTATCTGATAAACAATTATGAAAGATCACAAATAATGGGTATGGATGCAGTTTTTGTTGAACTTGCCGAAAGATATTATCTTACCGGCGAGGCTTTCTGGGCAAATGAGGAAACCATTCGCAAATTGAAAGAGAGGGTGGAAAGGTTAAAGCCTAACCTGATAGGCCGTACCGCTGCAGAAATGAAAATGCAAACTCCCGAAGGAAACTGGGTCAGTTTGCATAACACAGAAGCAGAATATATCATACTCTATTTTTACGAGCCCGCCTGCGGGCACTGCCGGGAAGTAACCCCCAGGCTTAATGAATTATACAAAAAATACAGAGACAGGGGGCTGGAAGTATTTGGTGTATATATTTACGATGATACCGGGGAATGGAATGAATATATAAAGAACAATGACCTTGACTGGGTCAATGTATTTGATCCGGAGAACACATCCTGGTTCCGCTTTAATTATGATATATACAGTACCCCGACAATATACGTCCTTGATTCAGACAAAACCATTATCGCAAAGCGCATTGGAATAGAAACCGTTGAGCAGATGCTTGAAGAACTGATTTAATTTGCTCGCACACAAACGCGGCCAATCCTTTATTAAAACAGGTAAAAATAAGGTTTCCCTGAAGGTGACAAATCAAAAGGAGACCGATCAGTTTGCAGGGGTGCTTTTGGTCAGATCAGGCATCAGGAGGAAATAAGGTTCCCCTGAAGGTAACCGGTCAGTTTGCAGCGCTGCTTTGGAGCAGATCAGCCATGGCTTTTCCTATAAAGGCAGGAGATTCAACTACATAAATGCCACATTCGCGCATTATTTTCATTTTTGCCTCAGCGGTATCGTCACTTCCGCCAATAATCGCACCGGCATGCCCCATCCTGCGACCCTTGGGGGCCGTCTGTCCGGCAATAAAACCGACCACCGGCTTGCTGCCCTGGTCCTTTATCCATAATGCAGCTTCTGCCTCCATCCCTCCTCCTATTTCTCCAATTACTATGATACCTTCTGTTTCCGGATCTTCCATGAGTAATTTCACGGCATCAAGAGTAGTTGTACCGATTATGGGATCGCCTCCAATGCCGATACAGGTAGACTGCCCCAGTCCGGCCTTGGTTACCTGATCAACCGCTTCGTAAGTCAGCGTCCCGGAGCGGGAAACAATGCCAACCCTGCCCTTTTTATGGATAAAGCCGGGCATAATTCCCACCTTGGCTTCACCGGGAGTTATAACACCCGGGCAGTTAGGGCCTATTAGCCTGGTTTTGCGCCCCCTGAGGTACTCCTTCACCCTGACCATATCAAGAGTGGGTACTCCTTCGGTAATGGCTACAACCACCTCTATGCCCCCCTCTGAAGCCTCCATTATGGCGTCGGCGGCAAAGGCAGGAGGTACGAATATCACAGAAGTATTTGCCCCGGTGGCAGAGACGGCTTCTGCCACGGTATTGAAAACAGGTTTTCCCAGATGGCTCTGCCCCCCCTTCCCAGGGGTTACACCGCCAACAATATTGGTTCCGTACTCAATCATCTGAGAAGCGTGAAAAGTTCCTTCACTGCCTGTGAAGCCCTGTACTATGACCCGGGAATCCTTATTTACAAGAACGCTCATTGAAATTTCAATTAGTTAAAATTATATTTTTTTGTTTATTATTATCTGTATCAAATACATAAAAGGCTTTATTTAAACCCTCACTCAAGGATAGCATATAATTCCGATGATATTTGCTTAATTGATTTTCCGTTCTCTGCAGCCAGTTTTTTCAGATCATCGTATTCAATTTTAGTGTTTACAGGCTGGTCTCCATAATAGGAAATTTTTGCTTTTACCGGACCGTAGGGGGTATCGACTATTCTTATTTGTCTTTCCAGGATTTTACGCGATTCCTGACGGATCCTTACGCCTATTGAGGTGGTTTCCCTGAAGATGACCTGAAGAAGCCGGTCTTTATGAGCCGGAGCGGCGAGAATGGTAAGCTTTGTTCCCGGGCGGTTTTTTTTCATCTGAATGCCGGTTAAAAACACTTCCAGCGCTCCCTCTCCATACAGCCTTTCTGTTACATGATCGTAAAACTGGGGATTCATATCATCAATGTTTGTTTCCATGACAAAAACATTATCACTGCCGGCATCAGCATCTGTTTCTCCCACATACAGCCTGAGCACATTGGGATGTTCGAAGTCCCTTGTACCTGCTCCGTATCCTATCGATTGGGTTCTGAGGGAAGGCATATCACCGAATTCTTCGGCAATAGTGGTAATGATCGCCGCACCGGTGGGCGTTACCAGTTCACCCCCCGAATCGGTTGAGTATATGGGTATATCTTTGAGAATTTCTGCGGTAGCAGGCGCAGGCACCGGGAATTTTCCATGAGAAAAGGTAACAAAGCCCGAGCCTACGTTAAGCCGCGAGCAGAAGACTTTTTCAATTCCAAGTTTTTTAAATCCGGTAAATGCAGCCACCACGTCAACTATAGTATCTATGGCGCCTATTTCATGAAAATGGACCTTATCAAGGGGCATGTTGTGAATTTTGGCCTCGGCAACGGCGATCTTCAGAAAAACCTCCTTTGCCTTTTCCTTAATATCCTGATCTATCGGGGTATTCTCAACGAGCGCATTGAGGTCATCAAGGTTCCTGTGATGTTTTTGTTCTTCAAAAATGACTGAGAAGCTGGTTGATGCAATATTCTGTTTTACCACTCTGGATGCCTTTAACTCAACATTCCCAAGCCCCAGTTTCTTTATTTCGGCATTCAGTTCATTGAAATCAAGACCCGCATCAATCAGTGATCCGGTGATCATGTCTCCGCTGATCCCGGAAAAACAATCAAAATAAGCAACACGCATATATCAAACAGTTAAATTAGTAATTTTCCGGTATATTATTTATTTACAAGAGAAGCAAAATAAGCTGCGCCAAAGCCGTTGTCAATATTTACCACAGTCACCCCCGGCGCACACGAGGTAAGCATTGTAAGCAGGGGGCCCACCCCCTGGAAACTTGCCCCGTAACCCACCGAAGTAGGAACGGCGATCACCGGCACATTCACCAGTCCCCCGACCACAGAAGGCAGCGCACCGTCCATTCCTGCAACAACTATCAAAACATTGGCATCATCTATTTTCTTTTTATTGCCCAGAAGCCGGTGCAATCCGGCAACCCCCACATCGTAAAGCTTCTCCACATGGTTTCCCATAAAGGCTGCAGTTTCGAAAGCTTCTTCGGCAACAGGTATATCGGAAGTACCGGCGCTGATCACCAGGATGTG
>PWPZ01000120.1 GCA_003556985.1 Bacteroidota bacterium | reverse complement strand
CGGCGGGTACCGAAATTTGGGTTTAAAAATATCAACCGTAAATCCTATAAAGGTGTTAATCTGGAGGTTTTGCAGAATCTGGCTGATAAAAATGGCCTGTCTGTAATAGATTTGCCGACCTTAATAAATGCCGGTGTTGCTTCCAGAAATGACCTTGTAAAAATACTGGGAGGCGGTAAGCTTGAGGCTAAGCTGGAGGTTAAGGCTCATGCCTTTTCCGGATCAGCCCTTGAAGCAATTGAAAAAGCCGGTGGTAAAGCAGTAAAACTATAATTTCACATGAATCGTCGATGATAATATTTTCAAATATTTTCTATAATGAAAAGGTTATCATGGCATTGTGCATCAGACCAACTAATTAAGATTAATATTTACTGATGAAGTCTTTCATTGAAACCATAAAGAACATTTTCAAGATTGAGGATCTCCGTGCCAGGATATTGTATACTCTTGGCATCTTAATGATTTACAGGCTCGGCTCTTTTGTTACCCTGCCAGGTATTGATCCCGCCCAGCTCTCTGCACTTCAGGAGCAAACAGCTGACGGGATACTTGGTTTGCTGGATATGTTTTCCGGAGGAGCTTTTTCCCAGGCCTCAATATTTGCACTTGGTATAATGCCATATATTTCCGCCTCTATCGTTGTGCAGCTGCTGGGTATTGCCATACCCTATTTTCAGCGCCTGCAGCGGGAAGGTGAAAGCGGAAGAAGAAAGATCAATCAGATTACAAGGTATCTGACCGTGTTTATACTGATATTCCAGGGACCTGCCTATTTGAGAAACCTTCAGGTCCAGCTGCCGGATGCCGCATTTATCATCAGCGGACCTTTTTTCTGGATATCTTCTGTGGTAATCCTTATTGCCGGAACCATGTTCGTAATGTGGCTCGGGGAACGGATAACCGATAAGGGTATAGGGAATGGAATATCGCTTATCATCATGGTAGGTATTATTGCCCGGCTACCCTTTGCCCTTTTTGCAGAATTCTTTGCAAGGCTTGAAGCTGAAGCCGGGGGAGGGCTTATTATTTTTATTGTTGAAATGGTTGTTCTGTTCTTTGTATTCATGGGTGTTATCCTGCTGGTTCAGGGCACACGACGGATACCCGTGCAGTATGCCAAAAGGATTGTAGGAAACAAACAGTACGGTGGAGTCAGGCAGTACATCCCTCTTAAGGTTAATTCAGCCGGGGTTATGCCTATTATCTTTGCCCAGGCTCTCATGTTTATCCCCCTTACACTTTCTGGATTTGCACCGGAGATGACCGGATTTGCTGCTGCTTTCAGCGATTTTACCGGATTCTGGTATAACTTTACCTTTGCCGTTCTTATAATATTATTTACCTATTTCTATACGGCTGTAACTATAAATCCCGGACAAATGGCCGAGGATATGAAGCGTAACGGGGGTTTTATTCCCGGGGTAAAGCCCGGAAAGAAAACCGTGGAGTTTCTTGACACTGTCATGTCACGCATAACACTTCCCGGATCTATTTTTCTTGCAATTGTGGCCATAATGCCCGCATTTGCCATGATCGCCGGGGTGACATCAACTTTTGCCCAATTCTACGGAGGAACCTCTCTGCTCATAATGGTTGGTGTTGTGCTTGATACGCTTCAGCAGATAGAAAGCCATCTGCTTATGAGGCATTACGACGGACTAATGAAAACCGGAAGGATAAAAGGCAGAAGCGGCGGTGGAGTTATTTGAATTTTTAAATATAGTTCTTTGATGTTTAATGACCAGACAAGAGATGGAATTGAAATTATGCGGGAATGCAATCTCTTGGTGTCCAGGACTCTGGCCGAGATTGCAAGGATTGTGGAGCCTGGTGTTACCACTCTTGAGCTGGACAGGGTTGCCGAGGAGTTTATTCTTGATCACGGGGCCATTCCTGCATTCAAGGGCTACAGCGGATTTCCGCGTACGCTTTGTACTTCGGTAAATTCCGAGGTTGTGCATGGTATTCCCTCTTCTTACGTTTTGAAAGAGGGAGATATTGTTTCGGTCGATTGCGGGGTCAGGATGAAAGGATATTACGGCGATACCGCCTATTCCTTTGCGGTTGGGGAAATCTCCTCCGATGTTGCCGGACTGCTCCGGGTAACTTATGAATCTTTGTTCAAAGGGATAGATCGGGCCATTGCCGGAAACCGGGTTGGCGATATCGGCCACGCAGTGCAGGAGCACGCCGAGAAAGCAGGTTTTTCTGTTGTAAGGGAAATGGTTGGCCACGGACTCGGTGAAAATCTGCATGAAAAACCCGAGGTGCCCAATTATGGTAAACGCGGAAGGGGAGCATTGCTGAAGAGAGGAATGGTTCTTTGCATCGAACCTATGATAAACCTGGGAAGCAAAGGAATATTACAGGATGCCGACGGATGGACCATAAGGACAAGGGACAATCAGCCCTCGGCTCATTATGAGCTGGCTGTTGTGGTTGAAAAGGAAAAGGCTGATTTTTTATCTACGTTTCAGTATATAGAACAGGAATTAATTAAAAAAAACAACGGATTACCATGGCAAAACAAAAAGCCATAGAACAGGACGGTACAATTGTTGAGGCCTTATCCAATGCAATGTTTAAGGTTGAGCTTGAAAACGGACATACCATCATTGCCCATATTTCCGGTAAAATGCGGATGCATTATATTAAAATATTGCCGGGTGATAAGGTGAAAGTGGAAATGTCTCCTTACGATCTTACTAAAGGAAGAATAAGTTACAGATATAAATAATTAAATTATAGCGATATGAAGGTCAGGGCATCAGTTAAGAAAAGAAGTGCAGATTGCAAAATCGTTCGCAGAAAGGGACGTTTGTATGTAATTAACAAGAAAAACCCCAAGTTCAAACAAAGACAAGGGTAATTATTAAAGGTTTGTAAATTATTATCAGAAAATTATGGCAAGAATAGTTGGTGTTGATTTACCAAAAAACAAAAGAGGTGAGGTGGGACTGACCTATATCTTCGGAATAGGCCGTAGCACTGCGGTTCAGATTTTGAATGAGGCCGGCATAGACCCCGCAATAAAGGTTAGTGACTGGGATGATGACCAGTTAAATAAAATCCGTAATATTATAAATGAAAAGCTGAAAGTTGAGGGTGAATTACGGTCAAGCGTTCAGATGAATATTAAACGGCTGATGGATATTGGCTGTTACCGTGGCATCCGGCACCGTATCGGATTACCGGTGCGGGGGCAAAGTACAAAAAATAATGCTCGCACCCGTAAGGGAAGAAAGAAAACTGTTGCCAACAAGAAAATGGCAACCAAATAATATAATAAGTTAATATGGCTAAGAAAACAGGTACATCAAAAAAGAGAGTAGTAAAGGTCGAACCCCTTGGTCAGGCACACATCCATGCCTCTTTCAATAATATTATAGTCACTCTGACAAATAATAGCGGGCAGGTCATCTCCTGGTCATCAGCCGGTAAAAACGGCTTCCGCGGTTCCAAGAAAAACACTCCCTATGCGGCCCAGGTTTCGGCGGCCGACTGTGCAAAAAAGGCCTACGATCTTGGCCTGAGAAAGGTGAAGGTATTTGTCAAGGGACCTGGTTCGGGGCGTGAATCGGCCATCAGGACCATCCATACCTCAGGAATTGAAGTCTCCGAGATAGTAGATGTAACTCCAATG
>PWPZ01000064.1 GCA_003556985.1 Bacteroidota bacterium | reverse complement strand
CCGGCTCTTTCAATCTGCTTTCTTTTTTCAAGCGCCCGGTCGTTAAGTTTTGCAATCTCATCGGTGCAATCTTTCCAGAGGGAAACATCCTGGACAAGCTTCTGCAATACAGCCCTTGCCCGGGCGGCATCACCAGCAGTGCCGGCGGTATTATTTATCGCAAGCTTATTGAATTTTGCAAGGGTGGCTTCATGCCTGAGTGTTATTTCATCAAGGATTGCATTATTAGAAAGGAGCTCGGTATGGCTTTTCTGCCAGTTGACCACATTAATGAGGAACCAGTACAATCCGTCATAGCTCTTCAGCTCTTCCTCAGGAATACCGGGCGCAGCCTTCAACCTTTCAAGGAGGCTGTCAGCCTCCATTCGAAGTTCAGCAAGCTTACTCTCCGAATCGGCAAGGTGTTCCTTAAAAATTGCAGCCTCGCGCTCATTCTCTTCAGCCTTTTCAGCAAGGGCTAATTCGGAAACAAGCATTTCAAGCAGATCTGAAACCTGGGTGGTCTCCCATTCCCCTGGCTTTATGAGGCCGGTTTTTTCATAATCACTGCTGCGCACATTGTTTTCCCGGACCGGCCTCTCTTTCCAGGCGAGGATGCCGGCAGCCACTATTGCGATTATTGCCAGCAATCCCCATCCGCCGGCTAGCAACGTCAACAGCGAGGCGATTATTCCGGCAGCCGCAAGCACAGGTATCCATATCCGCCTTATCCCGGATATACTCCTCTCCTCCTGCAGCCAGCAGCTCAGTAGTTTTATCCCCTCTTTGAGTTTATCCTTCGGGGCAATTTCTTTTGCTCCAGCAACCTTTGTGAGCCCGTCCGCCTTTGCCTGGTAAAACTGCTTTTCACTCAAAAGACGGTGGAACTTCTGAAGAAACCGGTCCAGCCTTCCGACGTCATCTAACTTAAGTCCCTCCCAGCCGACTATTTCAGCATTTTCTCCAATATTTCTCAAAGCTTCGCTTTCCGCAACCCGCTGGGCCGATATCTTTTTACCGGTCTCCCCGGCATCTCGTTCCAGTTGTTCAAGCTCCCTGACCCTGAGCTCCAGCTCCCCGGTCACCGCCTGATCTACTCCACCTTCAGGCAGATTAAGCGCCGAAAGCCGTTCTCTGTTCCTTGCTGCAATAATTCCGGCATTATCGGTTTCCTTTTTGGCTTCCTCAATTTCCTGTTCAAGGACAAGAATATTTTCATATTCATCACCGCTGACCCTCTCCATTCCGTCCGGAAATTTCCCGAACAGGACAGATATCTTTTCATAGTCCAGTTTAGCTGTGAGGTAATCCCTTACAGTGCTGTAAAACGACACCTGCACTGCCGCCTTTTCAGCCTTCTCTCTCTCCCGGTAAAGTTCTTCAAGCGTCTCTTCCTGTTTCTTGAGTTCTTCCTGCTTGTTCACAGCAATCCGGTATCTGCGTTCGGCCTCCGTAAATCCGGCATATTCGCCTGCGCCCCTGTTTTTGATTACATTGCTGTAGCCCAGCTTCGACTGTGCCTCATCAATATCGTACCCGCCTATTGACTCTTTCATGATCTGACGGGCAAGGTCCGCCTCCCTTGCAGAAATCAGATCATGCAGGGCAAGCATATACCTTCCGGAAGAATCGGGTGAAGGGATACCGGTAAATTCATCATCAACCCCTTCTCTCTGAGTCTTTCGCCTGCCCGAATCCAGTCTTATCTCCCATCCGGCATTGCCGGTCATAACCGAACCTTCTGCCTGGAGCCCTTTTGCACCACCTTTCCATATCAGCTCCTGTATTACCCTTGCCGTTGAACTCTTTCCTGAAGCATTTGGCCCGGCAATTATATTGATATTGGACGACAGATCAGTGAACGAATCCATTCCCCTGGGAAAACCGGGCATTTTTTGAACCGACAGCTCTTTAACTATGAAGGGCACCCTTTGCATATTACGGTTGTGATTTATTTTGTTGCTGAATGAGCTCACCCAGAAGCCTCTTGCACTCCTTCTCAATTGAATTAATGCCCCCCTGACTGATATCCGGATTTTTTACGGCCGGCCGGACCGGCAGGTAAGCAGGAGAATCGCTGATAGCCTGGAATTTTAAATTCCAATCAGCCAGCAAAGAGTCGATAAAGGGAGTTGTTCTGCCTTCCCTCAGGGCAAGGAGGGTTTCTGCAAGTTTCCCTGCCGGGGAAGTTTCTCCTGCAAGTTTTTCCAGGCTTTCTATCCCGGGACTGATTATGCTTTCAATGGTGCGGATAATAATTTTGGTGCCAGGCCGGATCTCATGCATATAATCCTCCCTGCCGGTGGTAGCCCAGGATTCGGCACCCCGGGGTGATTTATGGGTACCGGACAGCACTATGTCATACACGATCCAGGCAAGCTCCTGCTGTCCGCTGATCTGGTCAAGTCCGTCATCATAGAGTTTCCTGGTGATCTTACTTCGCACGTCAGATTCATCTGCACATCCTGTAATATCTACAAAAAGGGTTTCATACCTCACAGGAGAAAGAGGCACCTGTTCGCGTGAAACAGACCTTCCTTCCATGGTCAACAGTACCGGTCCCCGTGCACCGGTCTCCTTGGCGCTCAGGGCATGGGGTGAGCCCGGATAAAAGACCAGCGGTCTTTCACGGTTTATTACCCATGGTTTATGGATATGGCCAAGGGCCCACACATCAGCGCCTTTTGCAAGCAAATCTGTTTCTCCGACAGGTCCGTACCTGCTTTCGCCGGCGGCCAGGTCGCAGTGGAGCAATCCGATCAAAGGATAATTAGGGTCGGGTGAGATCCTGTCAAATGAAAGCAGCGGGTTTTCATAAACATATTGCAGGGGGAAAGACCAGCCCGCTACCTGGATTTGCTCACCATCCTTTTCGAATCGGGCAAGCTCCCATTCACCCCCTTTTCCCAGGAGCCTGACATTATCATAATCGCCGCTGCCTGTGATCTGCTGCAATACATCAAAGTCGTGATTACCGGCCACCATAAATACCATAATACCAGCATCCCGCAGGCGGGCAAAACCGGACTGCAGCGGACCAATGGCTTCAAAATAGCGGTTATCACGATCCACCATATCGCCCGTAAGCAACAACATATCCGCTTTTACGGCTATACACCTCTCCACAATCCGCCTCCAGGTCTCCCGGGTGGAAATCTCTTCCATGCCGCCGGGTATCCCCCCGGAACTTCTTCCAAGGTGCAGGTCGCCGGCTACCAGTATCTTTATTGCCATTTTTTATGAATGTGGCAGTAAACTGCCTGGGGATTAATGCAGTAAACTACCCTGGATTTAACAAGATGACACAGGCAGGATAAGCCTACGGGCTTGCCTCCTGTCAGCTGCTAAATTTAATGACTTTTACCTGATTGCCAAAATCGGATTTTACCCAACCAACCAACAGCGTTACCGGAAATATCTGTTTAAATGGCTGATAAACGAATGCATATCGTCCAGGTTGTCGTTTAAATATTTATATAGCATTACGGGATCAACATCCCAATATAGATGAACCAGCCGGTTCCGGAAACTTGCCATATTGACTAAGCTCTCTGACAAGTTTTTATCAATCATCCCAATCCTTTCCAGTTGTATAAAGATATCAGAGTAACTTTCGGGAGCTTTGACCGGTTTTTTGAATTGTTCGATGGAAAGAATTCTGTTTCCAATATTAATGCAAGCTT
>PWPZ01000140.1 GCA_003556985.1 Bacteroidota bacterium | reverse complement strand
CGGCGACCAGAAAGTAGTGGTACGGGTATGGGACCCTGCCGATAAATCATTCCAGCCCAGGGGTAAACAGGTTAGCGATCCTCATGGAATATGGTATACTGCTGTTACCGGTATCTGGCAGACTGTCTGGATAGAGCCGGTAGAAAAGAATCACATCACTTCGATTAAAACCACCCCGGTTATCGACCTTAACAAGCTGGGCATAGAAATTTCAACAAACGGAAACAACTTTGGCGATTACGTTGAGGTTATGGTTGTTGAAGAGGGTAAAGCTGTTTCAAAGGAAAAGTTCGCCTTGCCCGGGAAGATGGATATTTACCTGGATTCTCCAAGACTATGGAGTCCTGAATCACCCTTTATATATGATCTGGAGATAACCCTGTACAGCAATGGCAGGGTTACCGACCGCTTAAGCAGTTATTTTGCCATGCGAAAAATTTCCACCGCCAGAGATGCTAATGGTATTGTAAGGCTACAGCTTAATAATAAGGATTATTTCCCTATGGGTACTCTCGATCAGGGCTGGTGGCCCGACGGACTCTATACGGCACCCTCAGACGAGGCATTGCTCTACGACATTCAGGTTACAAAAGACATGGGATTCAATATGATAAGGAAGCATGTGAAGGTTGAGCCTGCCCGCTGGTATATGCACTGCGATCGTGAGGGGATACTTGTATGGCAGGACATGCCCAATGGCGACGAAACTCCGGTATGGCAGATGCGACAGTATTTTGACGGAACAGAATTGCAACGCAGCCATATTTCCGAAGCCAATTACAGGAAAGAATGGAAAGAGATAATAGACCTGCTCTATTCTCACCCCTCGATAGTGACATGGATACCCTTTAATGAAGGCTGGGGTCAGTTTAAAACCAGGGAAATAACGGAATGGACCGGTCAGTATGACCCTTCCAGGCTTGTGCTGCCCGCCAGCGGGGGAAATCATTTTCAAACCGGTGATATGCTGGGAATACACAATTATCCCCAGCCCATGTTATATCTTTACGATGCTGCACGCCCAACGGTGTTGAGCGAATACGGAGGGATCGGGCTTGCTTTGGAGGGACATCTCTGGGAACCAGAACGTAACTGGGGCTATGTTCAGTTCAATTCCATGGATGAGGTAACAAACAGATACCTGGAATATGCCGGGGAACTGAAAAAGCTCATAAAAGCCGGAATTTCGGGGGCGGTATACACCCAGATAACCGATGTGGAAATTGAAGTCAACGGTTTAATGACTTACGACCGCAGGCAGATAAAGATGGATGCCGAAGCGATCAGGCAGGCCAACTATGAGATCCGGAAAAGCCTGGAGAGCATTGAGTAAAGATAACTGAACCTGTTGGATCTACTATTTTAGGTTATTCTTTGATTTATGCATATCTTATTTATAATTTTGCATGGATTTTTTCCGGCGATTCAAAACCGGTTCTTATAACCTGTCCCACTTGCCCCTATTCTATGAGTTTAAGTAAGGACTGATCGGGATAACAAAAAGTATCGCTCCAAATTAGATTACAAATATTAATAAATCAATCTGATAATGTCATTAAAAAAAGTCAAATTACCGGCAGATGCACGCGCCCTGCTTAAAAGCTGCCAGGCCTGCAAATGCTTCAATTCTACCAGCGAACTGGCAGAAGCTTCCCTCGGGGGAAATGACAATTCCTTTGAGGTGAAATACGAAGTTGAAGGCAGGGGAGAGGTTACCGAAGCGGTAATTCACCGGGTTACCAACGGGATTTCGGCAAATTATACCGAAGTGTACATGCGCAGAAGAGATCCGGATACCCTGGTAGTTGCCGACAATAAACCGAGCGATAAGCCCAGCTACAGGGAGAAATACGGGCAGGAATTTGATCCGGTGAGGACCGAATCTTTGAAGTGGCTTGAGAGTCAGGACATAGGTTATTTTGTTTTCCGTATCGGGCCTCCTGAATTTGCATATTACGGCATAGCGATTGCTCCTGCCAATGCCGCCTTTTTCTGCATGGGATTGTCGCTGTTGCAACAAATAGTGGACACCAGAGAACTGAAGTCTGATATAGATATTAAAACAGTGGTTTATGTTGCGCCTACCTTCCGGCATACCCACTATAACGGCAAGCAGGTGGTGGTTCATAACCGGACAGATGAAGTTTATGAAATTTTTTCCTACAACCTCTATCCCGGTCCGAGTGCCAAAAAAGGAATTTACGGTGTGCTCCTTTCCATAGGGGAAGAGGAGGGATGGTCGGCTCCTCACTGTTCAGCAGTACAATCGATAAGTCCCTATGATAATGTAACCACATTTATGCATGAGGGAGCCAGCGGCGGTGGTAAAAGTGAAATGCTTCAGATGATAGTAAGGGAGCCTGAAGGTTCGGTTTTAATAGGCGAGAATATTTTTTCCGGTGAAAAACGCTCCTCTTCAATTCCCCAGTTTTGCAAGATCAATCCCGTATGTGACGACATGGGTATTGTTCATCCTTCTTACGAAACCGGAGGGATGAGATTACGGATAATGGATGCTGAGCACGGATGGTTCATTCGTACCGACAGTATCACAGGATATGGCTTTGAACCTCAGATAGAACGGCTTACCATAAATGCCACTGAACCATTGCTGTTTTTGAATATCAATACCAATCCCGGGGGCACTGCACTGATATGGAACCACATAGAGGATGAGCCCGGCAAGCCGTGTCCCAATCCGCGCGTCGTTGTACCCAGGCAACTTTTTCCGGGAGTGGTTAACCAGCCTGTTTCTGTAGATGTAAGGAGCTTCGGCGTGAGGACCCCCCCCTGTACTGCCGACCAGCCCAGTTATGGTATAATCGGATTGTTCCATATCCTTCCACCTGCGCTGGCCTGGCTTTGGAGACTGGTATCTCCCAGGGGCCATGCCAATCCCAGCATAGTGGAGTCGGGCAAAATGGGAAGCGAGGGAGTGGGATCATACTGGCCTTTTGCTACGGGACTGAAAGTTCGTCATGCGAATCTTCTTTTGGAACAGATTGTTAACAATACGGTTACTCAATATGTTCTCACTCCCAATCAGTATGTAGGAGCCTGGAAGGTTGGGTTCAAACCCCAGCTTCTGATGCGTGAATATCTTACCCGCCGTGGAAATGCCAAGTTCCGCTCCGAACAGTATCAGGAAGCACGTTGCCCCATTCTCGGATACGAGCTCAACTACCTTACCATCGAGGGATCCAAGATCCCGTCCCGTTTCCTAAAAGTGTACCGGCAGGAGGCAGTGGGATACGAAGGTTACGACAAAGGGGCAGAGATCCTTATTAAGTTTTTCAAGGAACAGCTTCCCCAGTATCTCGTTCCCGAATTATCGGATCTTGGACGGAAAATTATAGAAATGTGTCTGAATGACGGGAAAGTAGATGATTATTACACTCTTATCAAGAAAAAATGATCTCTGAAAGATGTGGCAGACTATTTTCATGAAATAGCGG
The DNA here is from genome assembly GCA_003556985.1 of Bacteroidota bacterium. GTDB lineage: Bacteria > Bacteroidota > Bacteroidia > Bacteroidales > PUMT01 > PXAP01. Next base: position 10,629 of record PWPZ01000140.1, on the reverse strand, counting down.
TTATATACGGTGATCATTTAATTCAAATTAATTACAATTAACATGCTTCCAAAGTATTTATCAGAATCAGTTTTTACTATGTTTTTAATATTATTGTTTGCCATACCCTCAGGATGCAAAAACACAGATCCTGAGCCTCCTGTTGCGGAGAAAAAGCCGGTAGAACTCACCATACATGAACATACCAGGGTTGATGATTATTACTGGCTCAGAGAAAGGGAAAATCCTGAAGTAATCAGATATCTGGAGTCTGAAAATGATTATACAGACCACATGTTAAGTCACACTGAAAAGCTCCAGGAAGATCTCTACAACGAGATAATAGGGAGGATCCAGCAAACCGATGAATCGGTGCCTTATTTCGATAACGGCTATTACTATTACACCCGGTATGAAGAGGGTAAAGAATTCCCCATTCACTGCCGTAAAAAGGAAAGCCTTGCAGGCCGGGAAGAAATTATGCTTGATGTGAATGTGATGGCCGAGGGGCATAGTTATTATAATGTATCAGGCCTTAACGTCAGCCATGACAACAGGATTCTTGCTTTTGGCATTGACTCTGTAGGCCGCAGAAAATATTCCCTCCGGTTTAAGGATCTCGAAACAGGCGAATTTTTGCCCGATGTTATTACCGGAACCAATGGCTACGTAGCCTGGGCCAATGACTCCAGAACGGTTTTCTATACCGTTCAGAATGAGGTGACCTTGCGTTCTGAAAAAGTATTCAGGCATAACCTGGGAAATGACCCCGATCAGCGTGACCTTGTCTTTTATGAGGAAGATGAAACCTACAGGGCGGGGGTATTTACCACAAAGTCGAAAGAATACATAATGATAGTCTCCAGCAGCACCCTGTCTGCCGAATACCGATATATTGATGCAGGTAATGCTACGGGCAGTTTTGAGGTTTTTCATCCCAGGGAAAGCGACATGAGATACAGCGTCGATCATCACGGCGATAAATTTTACATTCTTACCAACTGGGATGCTCAGAATTTCAGGCTGATGGAAACTCCGGTCGCCGCTACGGGAAAGAATAACTGGAAAGAGCTGATTCCTCACAGGAGTGATGTGCTGCTAAGCGGGATAGAGATTTTTAACGATCATCTTGTACTTTCCGAGAGGAAAAACGGCCTCCGGCAGCTTTACGTCCATGACTGGAACAGCGGAACAGGTAATTATCTGGAATTTCCCGAGGAGGTTTATACCGCCGGTATTTCTGTTAACCGCGATTTTGACAGCGACCTGCTCAGATTTTCATACAGCTCACTTACCACGCCCAATTCGGTTTTCGATTTCAACATGAAGACCGGGGAGAGAATACTTCTTAAGCAGGATGAGGTTCTGGGTGATTTCGACCCGGATAATTACCAGGCAAGAAGATTGTATGCCCCTGCCGGAGACGGAACAAAAATCCCCGTATCACTGGTTTACAGGAAAGGGCTGGAAATGGACGGATCCAACCCGTTACTTTTGTACGGATACGGGTCCTATGGCGCCAGCATTGATCCTCGTTTCAGTTCTGTTCGGCTGAGTCTTCTTGACCGGGGATTTATATATGCCATTGCCCACATAAGGGGCGGTCAGGAGTTGGGAAGGTACTGGTACGAGGAGGGAAAATTGCTGAACAAGATGAATACCTTCACCGACTTCAACGATTGTGCCCGCCATTTGATTGAAAGTAATTACACCAGCCCTGAAAACCTTTTTGCTCAGGGTGGAAGTGCCGGGGGACTTCTTATCGGGGCTGCCATAAATATGAATCCCGGACTGTACCGGGGAGTGATTGCAGCAGTGCCCTTTGTAGATGTGGTCACCACCATGCTCGATGACAGTATACCTCTTACCACCGGCGAATATGATGAATGGGGCAATCCAAACGAACCCGAATATTACCATTATATGCTGTCCTATTCACCTTATGACCAGGTCAGGAAGCAGGACTATCCCGCCATGCTGGTAACAACCGGGTTACATGATTCACAGGTGCAGTACTGGGAACCGGCCAAGTGGGTTGCAAAGCTTCGTCAGTATAAGACCGATGACAATCCTTTGCTGCTCCATACCAATATGGAAGCCGGTCACGGAGGAGCAGCAGGACGATACCAGCGATACAGGGAAATAGCTATGGAATATGCTTTCATTATCGATCTGGCCGGTAAAGATTAGTTTTACTGCAGGCCGACTGTATTAAATAGTAATATTCCGGATATGTTCTAAAGTGAACAAAACATGTACGAAAACGCACATGTTTTGTTCACTTTTTGTTTTATTTCCTTTACCCGGCAAATTAGTATTTTATGTAATGTCCACATAAGCAGCAGTATAGGGTGATTGGCACGAGTTTGGTTATACCCCTGACAGATGGTTAAATTAAAAAATGGAGGAACCAAACTATGAAAAAATTAAGCTTATTATTTATTATGGCACTTTTCGGCCTGTCATCATTAGTTAAAGCCGATATTCCGGATTATGTAATTACCGACGATGGAGTAAAATATTATTCCAGGGTCCGACTGGGGTTCACTAATCTGGTGGGCATTGAAAACAATGAAAGGAATAAATACAGGGTGAATGAAATCAACACCTACATGAAGGATGGTCGTATATACGAAAGAATGCCTGTTGTTGTTAACAACCAGAAAACCGGCCGGTACACGTTTATGGAGCTGGTAACCTACCGGAACGGGTTAAAAGTATACAAGAACAGGGTGAATGAATTCCATCCTGTATACGAGTACTTTGTTTTCAAAGGCCAGGAATTTGTTTTGCAGTTTGATGAAAGAAATGTGCAGTCACTTAACAACTTTTTTTTCAAACCTTATGATGCTATCGCCAGCAAATAACAAAAAAGATTACATTAAAAACAGAACAGCGGTCCGCCAGGGGCCGCTGTTCTGTTTTTTGTACCATATTACAAAAAATGAAATGGCAGGGAATGGTTGAAGCGAAAGTGCCAATTCAAAAATCAGGCAGTGCAATCCCGCTCAGAACGGAAGATCGTCTTCTGAAGGCGGGGGTATATCTTCTGCCCCGGGTGGCGGGGGCATATCGGTATTGGACGGAGCGGTTTTCTGAAATCTCCATGCCTTGACATCAGTATACCATCTTTCGTTGAACTCGCGTGATTCAATATTTACGCTGACTTCCATTTCATCACCTTCGTTGAAGCCGGAAACCTCCTGGGCCTTATCTCCCCAGGCACTTATACATATTTTCCTGGGGTACTCACCGGGGGTATCAATAACAAAATCCTGCTTAACCCAGGGGCCGTTTTTGCCGGTTCCGCTCTGTTGGGGTAATATCTGTAAAAGTCTTCCTGTTAAAACTATGCTCATATTCTAATAGCTGTTTTTAAGCTGTTCCATGAACTTCAAAAGAACTGTCAACTTTCTTAACCTGTCGTTTGCGGTTTATTATCCATGCCTGCCAGATCAACTGGCAGGTTACAACTTATTCGATACCCTCTATTCTTCTATTATCTCAAGAAGTTCAACTTCAAATATCAGTGTCATATATGGCTCGATAATACCTCCCTGCCGGGGACTTGCTCCGTATGCGAGGTTTTGGGGAATATATATATTCCATTTTGAACCAACGGGCATAAGCTGCAATGCCTCGGTCCACCCGGGTATAACCTGGTCGAGCCGGAACTGGGCAGGTTCACCCCTGTCGTATGAACTGTCGAACTGGGTGCCGTCTATCAGTGTTCCCCTGTAATGAACGACAACCTCGTCGGTAGACTCAGGCGTGGGGCCGTCACCCATCTCGAGTACCTCATACTGTACCCCCGATGCCGTAACAGTTACATCATCTCTCATCAGGTTTTCTTCGAGGAAGTTTTCCCCCTCTTCGAGGTTGTCGCCAAATTGAAGCCGTGCAAAATAATCGTTCAGCAGCATATTGGCCTCCTCGGGAGTAAGAACAGTGGATTCACCGTCCCATATGTCCTGTATTGCCATTGCAATGGCCTGGGGATTAATTGTTTCCAGTCCGCTCATCTGAAGGCTCGATCCGAAAGTTATGCCTATTGCATAACTGATTGTATCGTTCTCTGTTACTAAATCAGTTTGAGCATTTTGATTTTGACCACACGATATTATAAAAAATGCAGTTGCAAATAAGATAGAGAAAAAAAATCTGGTTTTCATATGCTAATAATTTAATTGAAATTTTACGTTTCCGTTATCAGGAAATGTTTGATTATTAATGATATTTATTGATTTTGATTGGTTTCTTTTAAAAAGAGCGAAAGTAAGGTAAAATATTAATATAAGTAAAACAATTATCAATTAATTTAAAATCCGGTCAGGGTTTGGTTGCCACCAGCATTTCTCTTTTCCCCGGCGGACCGGCGATGCGCTCCGTTAACAGTCCCGCCGATATCAAATTCCTCCTGACCTGGCCCTTGGCTGAATAAGTAGCCAGTACCGCACTGCTGTCCATCATGCCGGCAATTTTTGAAAAAACCTCTGTTGTCCACATTGCCGGTTGTACCTGGGGCCCGAAAGCATCAAAGAATATGATATCATAAATGCCGGCAGGGTAATACGATATAAGGTCGGCTTTTATTTTCTTCAGAGTGAAAAAATTTGTTATTTGTATTTCTTTGTCCCATTCACACCTGTTGATCTTGAGGTACAATTCGGATAATTGCGGGAAGTTGTTTTTGAAATATTCCTGGAGCTCATCGCAGACCCGCTTTTGAAGCGGAAATTTTTCTATTGAATGATAGTAAACGGATCTCTTTTGATTTTCAGCTTCATTACAGCTAAGCAGGGCATTCAGGCCACTTCCGAAGCCAACCTCGAACAATCTGACGTTATTTATAATTCTCCTGTTCAGGCCATTTTTTATAAAAACGTGAGCAGACTCCTGAATTGCTCCATGCATGGAATGATAATGTTCATTTAATTCAGGCACATATAAAGTCGGTGAGCCGTCGCCGGTAACGGTAACAATTGTGGTCATAATTGAACTTTAAATATCTTTACTCAATGCAGGAGTTAACTTTCTGCCTCTGCATTAGTGCGGCTGGATTTATTTTTGATATGGCTTAGTGCGGTCTCAATGATTGTGTCTCTTAAGAGTCTTTCATCAAACCTGGTAATATTTACCCTGATGTCGGGTGGTATTCCGTGCTCTACGTTAAAACCGTCTAAAGCAACGGTTTGTGTTCTGGAAAACCGGCATCGCCAGCCGTTGATCAGCTCATAATCATAGGGTGTACCTCCTCCGCCTCCTGTTTTATCGCCAATGACTGTCACATGCGGGAATGTACCCATATTAAGCACAAAGTCATTTGCTGCACTGTATACACGCCTGTTACTTAAAACTGCCACCGGTTTCAGAAATTGTCTGTCACCTCCGGCAGAAATATAGTTTGGCTGGGGAGAACTGAAATCGTTATGTCCGGGCCCTGTTTTGTATAACGTGTATGATACCCGGCGTGTACTGTCGGCAAACCTGCCGGCTATTTGCTTCCCCGTACTGCTTAGTCCGCCGCTGTTATTGCGTACATCGAAAATTATCCCTTTCATATCATAAAACTGATCGATAATCATGTCGATATCTTTTTCCCTGAAATCGTCGGAGAAGGAGTTTAAATATATATAGCCCACAGAATCTATAACCGAGGTTAAAAAAGGACCGGTGTTTCTGAAATCATCTCCGAGATACCTGGCTTGAATATTTCTGTAAAAATTGTTGTCAGAACCTGCAAACCATTCATAGCTTCTTGTACGATCAAAATCCGAATAAAGATTTACATGACCGTCCCGAAGCTCATACAGCATTCCGGCAAGGATATCAAAAAACTCCCGATCGGTCATATCGTTATCTATCAACGGTATTGTGGCGTGATACAGCGAATCCCAGTTAATGTCCTTGTACAGAAAGAATGAATATTTTTCATCCATTTCTGTCCATAATAATTCAAAATTATTTAAATGGGTGTTTTTTTGATCATTTTCAATAAACAGTTTTTCACATGAGAATACCAGCGGCAAGAACAAAACAAAGAATATGTTGATAGATTTGCTCATAATAAATTCATTTGATGGCGGCTGGCAATGATCAGAAATTGAACATGGTTTGCAATCCTATACCATGAGTGGCTGATGTCAGCTGGTTTTCATTTTTGTGGTTAAAATATTCCCATTTATAGTAGATCCTGAATGCATTATTGTTTTTCAATGAATATTCCAGTGAGATACTTGAATTTAGCCTGAAAAACCGGTTAACCGTTGAAAACTCCATGCTGCTTATTACACCTTGAAAGTTGCCGTTACTGTGGTTCAGGAATCCGGAAGGTATAATATAGGCATAGGAGGGACGAATAATTCCTGCAGCCAGGGGCAGTTGGGTATGAAATGCCAGAAGATAATTTCTCTCATTCCTTTTAAAAGAGTAGGTTATCCGGCCGTTAAGGTTTAAGGTACTTATGGAGTAAGCGGTCAGGGCATTGTTAACGAACAGGTTATGTCTGTAATTGGCGAGTTCGGATCTTATGCTGCCTCCAAGAAACAACTTCACATTATTATTGCCAAACAGGCTACCGGCCGGCCGGAGATGTGAAAAGTCAATATCCACGATCATGTTAAGCATTTCAGAATCGGTAAGTTCTGGATTTATGGCGGGACTAATATTTCCGGCTACAAAGACGATGTCAAAAGAATTGTACCTGTTAGCTCTTTCGGTATTCATTCCTGCACTGAGAAAACCATGGTTTCCGTCATAATACAATGGCGAGAGCCCCATATCACGTAATCCGGAATATGCCCATCCGCCCCCGAGGTTCAGATATCTTTTTTTATCTGTTTCTGCATAAAGGTTACTTGATAGCAGAAACAAAAAAAGTAATATAAACAAATATTTAGTGATATGCCTTAAAGTTTTCATCTGGAGCGGCAGAATCCGTAAACGATTATGTATGCTTATAAACGCAATAATCCCGTTTTTTGATATTCCCGGAGTATCTTTTACCAGGCAAACTAAAACGAAGTTACTAAAACTTGCCTGTAACACAATGATATTTTTTTTTCCGGTTACCTGATTATTACGGTTCAAGGGCTGTTATTGTACATGATTTAAAGCCTCCTCCCTCCGTTAATTGGGTTGTTATATGTTTGAAATTACTAACTTGCATGATAAAAACTTTACTCACTCGTTATGGATGACCGATCTAAATTGTTTCTGATAATCACGCAGGCTGGAATAATTGTTTTGCTGCTGACGTATATTGTAGTTTTCCCGGATTATTCCGGGAAGATCAGGGAGATGGAAGAAGAAATAGAAAATTTGCAAACCCTCAATGCTGAATGTATAAATAGAAACGACAGTCTGGCGGTTCAGCTGCAGAAGATGAGGATTGAAAATGCCGTACCCCCTTTTCTGGATAAACACCAACTTGAATATCTCAATAAGCAGGGATTAAGCAATCCCGTTGAAGACATCAGGACTGACCTCGTTGCCAATCCTGACCTCATTGGCCGTCCGGCTGTTCTTGGAGGAAAAATGGGATTTTATTTTCGTGACGGAATTCACCTTCTTAACCACCGGTGGGTATTCGCCTACTATGAAGACGGGCATGTGGAAGGAGCTATGCTTCTCAGATATGAAATTGCTGATGATGGAACATTAAGCTGGGAAGTGCTTGATGAGGCGGCTCCGGCCAAATGACTGGACTGCTCCGATATACTGTTAAGACACAAGCCCCGTCATATCATCAAGCCGCTCCGCCCCGAAAGATATAAAAATTTATTTTCGATTATCCGGATCCGGTTTTCTGCGGAATTCATGCCGGTCAGGAGCTTTCCGGCTGCCTTGTCTGCTCAATCCGGTGGCAATCTCCTTCTTCGGCCGAATAGGTTTCGGGAAACTCCTCCCTGGCTTCGTTTACCAAAGGATCTGCCGTTGTGTAACGGCTTGAGAAATGACCAATAACAAGTTTTCCTGCATTAGCCTTTCTGGCAAGCATTCCCGCCTGCTTTGCAGTAGAATGAAACCTCTCTTCCGCGATTTCCCGAATATTCTCCAGGAATGTGGCTTCATGGTATAAAAGATCCACATCAGATATCTGATCCAGTATGGACTCGGTGTATTTCGTGTCACTGCAAATTGCCATTGATCTTGGTTTTCGGGGCGGCAGTGTCAAAATTGTGTTTGCAATCCGCTCTCCCTTTTCGTTGATGAAATCTGCCCCCTTCTTAATATTCACCCTTTCTTCCACCGGCACCTTGTGAAATTCGATCATGTCTTTTCTGAGGTTAAGCAAAGGAGGTTTTTCCCTGAAAAGAAATCCGCAGGAAGGGATACTGTGTTTCAGGGGTATGGTAAAGATCTCTGCTGTCTCATCTTCGTATATCATCTGCTTTTTTTTAGAGCCGACAGGATGAAATATTATGGAAAAAGGAAAGGGAGTCTCGTAAAAATGTTTGTGATGTTCATCCAGAATGGTTTTAAGGCGGGGATTAGCATATATATGGAGATCGGTTTTCCTGTCCAGCAGCCTGTAGGAACTCAAAAGTCCGAAAAGTCCGAAGATATGGTCGCCATGAAGATGGGAAATGAGTATGTGGTTTATTTTCCCAAAACTCAATTTGTATTTTCTGAGCTGGATCTGGGCGCCTTCACCGCAATCCACCAAGAAAAGCCGCTCATGCATATTGACAGCATGAGCGGTTGGAAATCGTCCGGATGTGGGAATAGCAGAGCTGCTCCCAAGTATGGTTAACGAAAAAGACAAAGTAGGACTGATGTTTTGGTTATTATCAACTGCTTGCCTGCTCCGCTTCTATTAATTTGCCTGCTTCTTTTACAGATGGTGTTATATTCAGCACAGTATCAAGCTGAGAAATTGTAATCAACCTTTCAACGGCATCATTCAAACCTGTCAGTACAAAAATACCATTTGAGTTTTTGCACAGGCGGTTTGCAACCAGTATTGCACTTAAACCGGATGAGTCACAATACTTGCATTTGCCCAGGTCCATTACCACATTCTTTTCTCCTTTGCCGGAGATAAGTACCAGCTCCGATTTCAATGCAGGGGCGATATGAGTATCAAGTTTTTCCTCAAGCACCTGAATCAGAGTATAATTTTCAAATTTTTCAATATTGAATTCCATTATAGCAAATTTTAGTTAGGATGCTCATTGACTGCTGAAAGTAACCGTTTTTTAGATCTGCCTATTTTTTGGCATCTGTATCTTCATCAGGCTTCTCCTCCTTAGCTTCGGACTTTTCCTCTTTAGCTTCGGGCTTCTCTTCCTTAGCTTCTGACTTTTCCTCTTTAGCTTCGGGCTTCTCTTCCTTAGCTTCGGGTTTTTCCTCTTTAGCTTCGGGCTTCTCTTCCTTAGCTTCAGGTTTTTCCTCTTTAGCTTCGGGCTTTTCCTCTTTAGCTTGAGGCTTTTCGGCCACGGGCTTCGATTTTTCCTTCGCTTTCTTCCCCTTTTCACCTTCAGCCATTTCTTCTCTCAGCGATGCAAGTTCAGATATATCACCCAGGGTGGTTTTTTCCAATCCTGTTTTCATTTTCTGCATGGTTTTCTGAGCAGATTGAGCCGGCCTGGTTTTTTTGGTTTCCTTTTCTTTGGTTGTATCTTCTTCGTCAACCCTTGTATGTGAAAGAATTATACGTTTGGCTGTTTTTGAAAACTCAATTACTTTGAAAGGCAATTTCTCCTCAGCTTTGGCCATTGTTCCGTCCTTTTTAACCATATGCTTTGCTGAAACAAAACCTTCAACTCCATACTGCAGGGAAACCAGTGCACCTTTGTCAAATACCTCGGTAATTGTCCCTTCATGAACCGAGCCGGGACTGAATACGGATTCGAACACGTCCCATGGGTTTTCCTCAAGCTGTTTGTGACCAAGGCTCAGACGGCGGTTCTCCTTATCAATTTCCAGAACAACAATTTCGATATCTTCCCCTATGGAAGTAAACTCGGCTGGATGCTTGATCTTTTTTGTCCACGACAGATCTGAAATATGGATCAATCCGTCAACACCCTCTTCAATTTCCACGAACACGCCGAAGTTGGTAAAATTACGAACTTTAGCCATATGTCTTGACCCAACCGGATATTTCTCTTCAACCTCTTCCCATGGATCCGGCTTAAGCTGCTTAATGCCGAGTGACATCTTTCTTTCATCACGGTCGAGGGTGAGAATATGAGCTTCAACGATGTCACCTACCTTCATGAAGTCCTGCGCGCTTCGCAGGTGCTGCGACCATGACATTTCAGACACGTGGATAAGCCCTTCAACGCCGGGTGCTATTTCAACAAATGCCCCATAATCGGCCATTACCACAACTTTTCCTTTGACTTTATCGCCAACCTTGAGTTCGGGATCAAGTGAATCCCAGGGATGAGGCGTAAGTTGCTTCATGCCAAGGGCTATTCTCTTCTTGGCGTCATCAAAATCAAGTATAACAACATTCAGCTTCTGGTCCAGCTCCACGATCTCTTCAGGATGGTTGACCCTTCCCCATGACAGATCGGTAATATGAATCAGTCCGTCCACTCCTCCCAAATCAATAAATACTCCGTAGGAGGTAATGTTTTTAACTGTTCCTTCAAGAACCTGGCCTTTTTCAAGCTTTGCAATAATTTCTTTTTTCTGTTG
>PWPZ01000237.1 GCA_003556985.1 Bacteroidota bacterium | reverse complement strand
TCTCAAGTTCTTTGAAAATCCGCATCACTTCCATCATTACTGCCACGCCGGAAGCATTGTCGTTACCTCCGGTTGCTGCATGCCATGAATCAAGATGGCCCCCGATTATAACTACCTCATCTTTTAGATCAGATCCCGGAATTTCTCCAAGAACGTTGTACCCCATTAGATCATTGTAAAGAAAGTTGTTCCTTATATCCAGTTCGATCTCTACATCAATCCCCGCTTCCAGCAGCCTGACTATACGCCCGTAATGCTCAAAGGTCATGTCAACCTGTGTCAGTTCAGGCTCTACATCCGGGTTGTACCCGCTTCCGTGCGATCTTACGGCGCCAAAGGTGCCTGAGGCATTCAGTACCGCCCGGACTCCTTCTTCTTCAAAAAACTGCATTATTCTCCGGTTAAGGGCACGCCGTGCAAACCAATCGGACGCCTGCCTCCGGGGTTGCCCGTAATCGGGCGACCTGATTTCAGGATACTTAGACAGCGCTTCAAGATCATCGTCTTCCCATCTTGTGGCAAGCGGCTGGAAAGAAATCTCGGGCTCGGATGTGACCGGAGTCACTACCACACTACCTTCAAGCTTTCCTTTGTAGCGTTCAAAATCAGCATCATCCTGAATGTCTACCAGCACAGGAGTAGCCACCACCAGACTGTCGGTCCCCCGTGTCCATGCCCTGGGCACGGCAATAAGATGCTGGTAATACGGCTTTGTCATGGCAATATAGAATTTTTCATTATCCCATCCTCTTCCAAACTGTCCCCAGGATGCAACATCTACATTGCTCAGCTCCCATTCTTCAAGCTTCTCACTGGTCCACGTATAAGCGTTGCTCAGACCGGTACTGCCAGATAAGCGGGGACCTATAACGTCGGTAAGATGGAAGGAGATATCCCTGATATGGGAGTTCTTTAATCCTTCGTGCCTTATACGCTGAACCATATCCAGATCAACCGGTTCATGGCCTGTAACCGGCAGATAACCGGCCATCAGAATAGAAATAAATATTATCCGTAAAAAATTCATTTTCTCAACAATTTTTGGTTATAATGAGCTGCAAAATAATATAATTTTTAATTAACCGGAGGCGCCGTGATATTAATCCATTCGGGATTACCTGATGAATTAAGCTTTTAACGCTTATGTATCGCTATAAAAGAACAATTTATCAAAGGTTCGATAAAAATTGTTAAATTTACAATTAATCAAAGTTAAATGAGATTATCCTTCCCAAACGGATAGCAACAGCTTTAAAAAACATCAATGATTTGCGTTAATGTAGGAAAAACAGATTTTGAAACGGCACTTGATAAAGCAGGTTCCGAAAAGCTTATCGAACTCAGGCTGGATCTCCTGAGTTTATCAGATGAACAGATTGCAATCCTGTGCTCTCAAAACTGTCAGGTCATTGCATCTCACCCTCCCGGAAATATATCTGACGGGGAAAGGATGAATAAGCTCAGGGCAGCAATTCTGGCAGGCGCAGAACTCGTTGATATAGAATGGGATGCCGGTGAAGAATTCCTTAATGAATTGGTACCATTTGCCCGGGGAAACGATTGTCGGGTCATCATCTCATTTTTTGACAAAAATAATACTCCTGTTAAACGTGAGCTTGAACATATTGTAAAGGACTGTTCCATGAGTGGTGCAGATATTGTTAAAATAGTTTGCAAAGTAAATACTTATGAGGATAACGCCCGTTTACTGAGCCTTTATTCACTTGGCAAAAATATTATATCACTGGGGCTTGGAAACATGGGAAGGATAACGCGCATCGCGGCTCCTTTTGCCGGCGCTGAGTTCACATACGCCTCTCTGGGAAGCGATATTGAAACGGCCGGCGGACACATGGATGAATCTTCTGTTGAACGTGTATTTAAGTTACTCGGTAAGGATTAAAGCTGAATCGTTTCCCTGATGATGGTTTTATAAAATGATAAAAATGGATTACACCGGAATCTTCATGAAAATAAAAGATAAATATCTGCCAATTGTCACTCCCCCTGATTTTCCGGCATTTCATAAATTGACAATACAGGGTAATTTCATCCTCATCATTCTGGTGATGCTGGCAATTAACTCGTGCCAGAAAGAAGATAATGACAAAGAGCCGGAACTGCAATACCTGGTTGAAAGCGAACTGATAGCAGGCTATAACAGGGCAGATATACTGACTACACTGGAAAACACGGAAGAACTGCCGGAAGGTATTTCATTTCTGGTAAACTATGATATCTCCGTTTATAAAATCGTATACACAACAACCGACACCCGGAATACTCCCGTGCTTGCATCCGGGGCGCTTCTTGTGCCTGAAACGTCCCAGCCCCTTCCATTACTGAGTTTTCAGCACGGAACATTAAGTTCGGATGAAGAAGCCCCTTCCCGTTTTTCAGAAGAAAACTATTTTGCCTCCGTACTGTATGCCTCAACAGGGTATATTATGGCTCTGCCTGATTATCTGGGTTATGGAATTTCAAACCATATTGATCATCCCTATGAACACGGCAGGTCACTTGCAACAGCTTCGCGCGACATGTTACGTGCAGTCAGGGAACTGGGTGCCACAGAGGAGCTGTTCAGTGCCAGCAATAATCTGTTCCTGACCGGCTATTCTGAGGGCGGATATGCAACAATGGCCCTGTTAAAGCTTCTTGAAGAAGAGCATTCTGACGAATTCAAAATTACTGCAGCGACAGCCGGGGCAGGGGCATATAACAAGTCTGCATTTGCCAGGAAAATAATGCAATCCGACACCGATCTTTATTATCTCAATGCCTTTTTATGGGTGCTGGATACCTACAATAATGTTTATGATCTGGACAGACCATACAGTTTTTATTTCAATGAACCTCATGCAACGTTAATCGAAACCGAAGGAATCTTTGCCAACACCGAGCTTAATCCCCAGGATTTATTCACCCCTGACTTCAGGGAAGGAATACTTGCAGGAACCGACACCGAGTTTATTGAAGTACTGGCAGATAACGACAACTATGACTGGAGGCCATCGTCACCTTTACGGCTTTACCACGGCACCGATGATGATTACGTGTTTTACCTTAATTCCGCAACCGCATTTGAAGCCATGAAAAACCGGGGTGCAACCGACGTTGAACTTATAACCGTGGAGGGAGGAGATCATGCGACTTCCATTTTCGACTACCTGACGGGCACCTTTCTCTTTTTTGCTCAGCTGAGGAATTAAAAATAATTCCATAATCTCGGTACTTCGATTGCTTCCCTCCTGTCTGCAACCGACAGTGATTTTTTGTGAGATGATAAAATACTGTCCCGAAGAATCAGAATTTCTTATGCTGGCTGCTTCCTTCCTACTTTCAACAGACCCTGCTGGTATTGCGGGATTATAAATCCCGGCCCGAAGAATCAGAATTTCTTATGCTGGCTATCTTCAATTGATCCTGGATATTTGGATGACAAAATCCTGCCCCGGGTCTGCGGAATATCCCTGACTGGCACCTTTCCTCCTGTCTTCAACTGACCCTGGTATTGCGGGGTGATAAATCCCGGCCCGAAGCTGCAGGTTTTACCAGCCAGACAAAACCCCTCCCCTTTGGCATTTGCATTGGCCGGAATACAACAAAAACCAGAGAATTGAGTAAAACAATCAAAACTTTTTATCATTTATTGATTTGTTTTCATAATTATTCATAT
>PWPZ01000010.1 GCA_003556985.1 Bacteroidota bacterium | reverse complement strand
CCTTTTTTCCCTTCTTCGGGTAAGATCTTTTATATAGTTCTCGTCCATGAATATGCTGGCATCGACCACGCCCAGGATCCGCTGTCGTTGATCCACCACAGGAAGCGCTAAAAGCTTGTGATGATTCAACATGTCATAGGCCTGCAATATGGTTGCATTGTGAGGAATCGTTACAAGCCGTTTGATCATTACCTCAGAAATACTTTGTTCCAAGAGGGAGGTGAGCAAGCTTCGGGTCAGAATCACCCCCTTCAATTGGCCATCTCCGTTTACCACATAGAAATAGACAATCTTCTCTCCAAAACCATGTGACCGGATATAGTCCAATGCTTGCTGAACGGTATAATCTTCATCCAGTGTTACCATGTTCTGGTGTGCGATAGTCATAACGGGCTGATGCAAATCCGGCAACTCTGCCATCTGAAACACTCCCCCCTTGTTGAACGAAACCGCATATTGGGCGGGAAAATCAAAATAGCGTATACTCTTGGGTATATTCAATTTCGAACCCTCAATAAATAATGAGTATACCATCCCACCTGAAGAAGTAAATCGATATGATGATCTGTATCATAGCCACGAGACTGTTCACGCTTCAGGGTAAAAACCAGAAAAGCATTAACGCCTGTTACCGTGATGCATTTTGACTCGGTCTTACCGGGCCTCTCCAGACTCCGTATCCAATGTTGTTTTGGTGGGGTGACAATTGATTTGACAGAGCGTATGTGGCAATGCCTCGCCAGTAATGCGAATTTTGGTCCGGACAAGATTGCCGGATTCATGGTGCATTTTTTTACCCCGGGAATATTGCATTCCGTGGCAAGGATGGTGCACTTTTGACGGCTTCGTAAAAAGTCCAATATCTGCGTTACGCGCAATTTCTCAGAATTTCACGTGCGCCAAGTACCCTGCATTATACGAAATTGCGCAAGTCTTGATCTTTGACTTTTACAAAGCCGTCAGGCCGCGACTTTTTACGAGCGCATCACTTTTGATAAGCTCGAGGAAATGATGCCGGTTCACAACCAAATTATTCATAAATGATTTGACATCTATCCCCTCCACTGATAGTACTAAAATCTGAAACAGGTCCTCCCAGGTAGATAATTACATAAGCAATACAATGCGCCACGGTACCGCAACCGTTAAAGGTGAAGTGTTCCGTCAACACTGACAAAAGGAAAATTGTCAGGCCTTATGACAATAAATCTCCGATATATCCTGATCGGAACCTTCCTTTTTTCAATCGGGGTATTAGTATACCTCTTAGACCGCCCTCTATGTCAGACTTATTTTATCTTTGCACTACCCTTTCAGCTTAGCCTCTACGATATAACGCCTTCTTTGTTTGGCGCCACAGGTAATTTCCTGCCACATTTTCTGCATGTATCCATTTTTATATTAATCACATCCGGTTACACATTATTGTTTTATAACCCCAGCAAAAGAGGAAGGATATGAATTATAAAAAAATATTCACAACGCTTCGTTATACCTGCCTGCTTGCCGTAATTGTCCTTGGCTTAGTAACTATAATCGGCACAGGTGGCAGCAGTGATAATGGTAGCAGCAATGGCAGCATTAATGGGAATGGTCAAGATGATGCTTCTCTTGAGCCACCGGACGAACTGACAAGCGAGGAATTAGCCGGACTGGTTAATGACGAAGAGGCTGACCAGGTGATGGCTGCAAAATTCAACGGTGACGATTTGCAGTTGCAATTCGACAACGGTGCCACTTTTAGCTTGCCGGCGAATGCTAATTATAATTCCGGAATTGGCGAGGTGGTCATATCGTTGCTGAGTGGCGAGCGCTTTTTCAATACCGATGGAGACATCGTGTTTGACCTTTCACAGACAGAACATGATTACAATATTGACTTTGAATTGGTCCTCCCCTCAGGGTTGGAAGCCGATGACATCGCTGTCTTTTTGTATTCTCCAGGATCCTCGCAAGAAGAGGTGGATCTTGTTCTCGTGAAGTTTGATTACGATCAGGCAAGCGGAAAATTAAGCTCTAATTTTACCGCCCCCACGGCTGAAGCCCATGCGACCATACTGGCGCATTCCCCGCATAGCCAGGCAATGCACACGGCGCCCAATTCAAACCGGAAGTATACGCGCCTGGTATTGAGCTGGTCATCCCGCAGGGAACTTGCCGACGGTCCCGTAGGCAATATTATCCCCATGCCATTTTACGAACAAAATGATGGGACGTGCTGGGCTGCGGGTACAAAGATGATGGCCCGGGCTTACGCGCCGGTAAACGATCGCAGCAGAGAGTTCAGGTTACATGATATCGTCCGGTACATGAATCATTCAGATTTCAGTCGCGGTGTGGGTAGATGGGCATTTACCCGTTATATTCCCGCTTACCTGAGATCCAGAACCGGTGTGGAATTTGAAGGATCAACGTTCCTAAGGACAAAGAAACTGGAGTCGGAAATCATACGTCTGATTGATGACGGGCGCCCTGTAATGTTAAACCTGAACTATCCAGATTATATGCAGCACCAGATAGTCGTCATCGGCTATGAGCGGAAACTTGTCAGTACAGGCCGAGCCACTTTCCGTCTGCTGTATCACAACCCACAGAATATAAGCAGCTCTTCGTACAGTGACATGTACCGCTGGTCCGATTTTGACTGGCTGATGAAGGACAAAAGCCCTGTCGAGACCGTGCAAATCGTGTATGCCAAGCAGCCTCCGCCCGCCGGCCGGGCCTTGCTGACGCTGGCCACTCCGATCTTGGACAAGCCATTGATGCATCATGGCCAATCTTTGGGGGAGCTGAAAATACACTACCCGCGCGAAACGGGCAGTGGGGTCATAGATATGGTCTATGATCTATCCCAGCCACGCGGCTACAGTTGGGTGAAGCGCCTCGGAAGCGAGGTTGTCGAGATGATCCCCGCCGATGCTACTCATATCAGTCTTACTCAGCATGTCTTCAACGCAGCGCAAACCACAGCCAGTGGAATTCTGCGAGTTGAAGCATTTGCCATGTCTGGAGGGCGGATATTAGATGAGACGCATAATTTGAATCTGCCACAAGGTACCAGCAGCCATGGTATTGAAATTGATCTGACGGATTTCGCCGCCGAGGAAGATGATGAAGGTCATGAAATACGGGAGATCATGGTTCTGATTTATATGGAGGGTGGTAGCCGGTTTCTTGATGGTTATGAGTTTCGATTCGTCATGGCCCCGGATATTGATTGCGGGTGGGATGTTGACGAGGTTAATGATTTTAATTATGGGGAGGTGACACGGGTTAATGATTCATACGTTGAGCTCGATGAGGTTGCCTCTGGCTATGCCTATGTCAATAGTCATGGTCAAAGGCATGGACCCGGGGTCGGTTATGATAGCAAAGGACGAAAAATTCTACGGGCATGCTTTTTTGAGGATGAGCTGCATGGATATTTAAGAGGATGGGGCGAATACGAATACAAAGAAGAATTTAAATTCGCCCAAACTGTGCATGCTCGTTACAATCATGGACAGCCGCATGGACTGATTATGCGGATAGTGCTACAAAAATTGTTTGACGAGTCAGAGGGTTTTTTTGTCACATGCGAAAGTACTCAATATCAAAATGGAATTGAGGTTGATACTGATAAGAATTTTGGGGAGTGCCAGTGGCCGTAAAGGAAGAGAGATATCCTGAACCCCATCGT
>PWPZ01000217.1 GCA_003556985.1 Bacteroidota bacterium | reverse complement strand
GAGGATCCCTGGCAACCTACAATATGATCAGGGGACTGGTTGAGGCGGGCAACCGGGTTGATCTGCTCGCCATGAATACAAGCAAGCATTACTCTCCTGATGGTTCAGTGAAAAATGATATCTCCGGTTTGAACGGGGTAAGGGAAGTATATGTGGATAATTCAGTTACTGTACCAGGACTCTTGAATAATTTACTGTTTTCATCGATGCCGTATAATGCTCAACGGTTTATTAATAAAGAATTTGAGACGGTACTTACTGTGATGATCAGGAACAACAATTACGACATAGTGCAGCTTGAAGGCCTTTACCTGGCCCCGTATGTTCGGGCAATAAGGGAAAATTGCGAAGCCAGAATCGCATACAGGGCGCACAACATTGAATACATAATATGGGACAGTTATTGTAAAAATGCTGAAAATGTATACAGGAAATTGTATCTTGGTAACCTGAAAAAAAGGATCAGGAATTTTGAGCTGCAGTTTATCAATAAATACGATCTTCTTGTCGCCATTACGGAAGATGACCTGAAAACATTGAATGGACTGGGCAACGAGAAACCGTCCATAGTTTCGCCCTTTGGAATGTATCCGGAGGAGTTTCCGGTGACTGAAAGATCCGGTACTGAAGGTCTTTGCCTGCAATATATCGGTGCGCTCGACTGGATACCAAATATTGAATCGCTTAACTGGTTTGTTGACAGGGTCTGGATGACGATAAAAAAGAAATACCCACAGTTAAGATTTAATGTTGCCGGCAGGAATGCCAATAACAGGCTTAAAAAAAAGATGGCCCGGAATGGTATTGATTTTTTTGGCGAGGTGGAAAGTTCAAAGGACTTTCTTTCGCGGGAAGGGATATTTATCACCCCCCTTTTTTCAGGAAGCGGTATAAGGGTAAAGATAATAGAGGCTATGTTTATGAAAAAGACAATAATAGCAACACCATTTGCCGTATCCGGAATTCCTGTTGAAAACGGCAGGAATATACTTCTTGCCGGTAGTGATAATGAATTTATTGAGAGTATAGATATTTTACTAAACGACAAAAACCTTGCGGCCCGGATCGGGAACAGGGGAGGGGAGATGGCAAAACGATATTTCAATAACAGGCTTATTACGGAAGAGCTTTCCGCCTTTTATAAAAATTTTTCTGTATGATAGCTCTTGTTTTTTTCTGGATACCGGTTATTGCACTCGTCTATTCTTATGTGTTGTATCCTCTGGTGCTTCATATGCTTTCGTCCGGAAAGCAGCCGAACAGGATTGTTTTCCACGATACAGGCAATCTGCCGAGGGTAACGGTTTTGATGGCATTGCATAATGAGGAAGATGTATTGAGGGAAAAGATTGCAAGCATATTAGAAAGTAATTTTCCGCCCGATAATCTCCGGGTGCTAATCGGGTCGGATGCATCTACCGACAGAACAAACGAGATACTTAAAGATATTTCATCATCGGTCAGTTCTATCCGATGCTTTTATTTCAATAATCGCAAAGGAAAATCTTTAATAATCAATGAGCTGGCAGGCATGGTAGACGAAGGGATTCTGATTATCACCGATGCCAATGTAATGATGGAAAGGGATGCTGTTTTTCATATGGTCAAACATTTCAAAAATAAGGAAATCGGCCTGGTCGATTCAAACATGATGCATAAAGGGCTTAAGGATTGCGGTATTTCAGTTCCCGAGAATGCATATATTTCAAGGGAAGTCAGAATAAAATACGCTGAAAGCCTGATATGGGGAACCATGATGGGACCTTTTGGGGGTTGCTATGCCATCAGGAAGAAATTATACAGTGATGTTCCCGACTTATTCCTGGTCGATGATTTTTTTATCAATATGAAAGTAATTATCTCCGGCCATAAGGCAATTATTGAGCCGAAGGCGGTTGTTTTTGAAGACGTGTCAAACAGTCTTCTGGAAGAGTTCAAGCGTAAAATCCGAATTGCTGCTGGCAATTTTCAGAATCTTGGTTATTTCTTCAGATCTGTTTTTGCAGGGATTCCGGGTTTAATGTTTAGTTTTATTTCTCATAAAGTATTAAGATGGTTAGGCCCCTTTTTTCTGATATCAATTTTTATGAGCAGCATCTGGCTCAGCAGGGAACAAAGTTTTTATATGTACATGCTTGTTTTTCAGATTTGTGTGCTGATATTGCCTTTAATTGATTATTTATTGGGGAAAATCAAAATTCATATTATAATTTTGCGTTTTATTACACATTTTATCAGCATGAACTTTGCTTTACTGGTGGGGTTTATTAAATTTTTGAAAGGAGTTAAAACAAATGTCTGGCAACCAACAAGAAGAAATCAGTAGAAGGTTGAATTCCATTGATGAAGCTATCGAGGATATAAAACAGGGTAAGATCATCATTGTAGTTGATGATGAAGATCGTGAGAATGAGGGTGATTTTGTTGCCGCATCTGAGCTTACCACTCCTGATGTAGTTAATTTTATGGCAACCCATGGCAAGGGGCTAATATGTGCAGCTCTTCCCGAAAAGCGTTGTGAAGAGCTTGAGCTGGAACTTATGGTTGGCAAGAACACATCTCTTCACGAGACTGCTTTTACAGTCTCGGTCGATTTGATCGGTAAAGGATGCACTACGGGAATTTCTGCTCCTGACAGAGCCAAGACAATTAATGCGCTGGTCGACCCTGCGACCCGGACCGAAGAACTTGCCAGACCGGGACATATATTTCCTTTAAAGGCAAAAGAAAAGGGGGTGCTACGGCGTGCAGGGCATACGGAAGCTGCAGTTGATCTATCAGTGCTGGCAGGACTTCAGCCTGGAGGTGTACTGGTGGAAATTATGAATGAGGATGGATCAATGGCCCGGTTGCCTGAACTTATCAGGATAGCCGATCAGTTTGACCTGAAAATAATATCCATTGAGAATCTCATTTCATACCGGCTCAAACATGAAAGCATAATCGAAAAAGGAGTTGAGGTAAAGCTTCCCACAAAATACGGAGAATTTCACCTTATACCCTTCCGCCAGAAATCAAACGGAATGGAACATGTGGCCCTTATAAAGGGCCGGTGGAAAAAAAATGACCCTATACTGGTAAGAGTGCATTCATCATGCGTTACCGGTGATCTTTTCCATTCGCTTCGCTGTGACTGCGGCAACCAGCTGCACGAATCAATGAAAATGATACAAAAGGAAGGGAAAGGCATACTGGTTTACCTTAACCAGGAGGGAAGGGGTATAGGACTTTTCAATAAGATGGCCGCTTACAAATTGCAGGAAGAGGGCATGGACACCATTGAGGCCAATATTAATCTCGGTTTTAATGAAGATGAACGGGATTTTGGTGTGGGAGCAAATATTCTGCATGAACTTGGAGTGGGCAAGATCAGGCTAATTGCCAACAATCCGTTCAAGCGCAAAGGGCTGGAAGGATATGGGCTGGAAATAGTAGAAACCATCCACATGAAGTCAAAAACAAATATGTATAATTACAATTATCTTTTGACCAAACGTGATAAAATGGGCCATTTCCTTGACCTTGTCAGGCCGAATGAGGCTGAAGGAAATCCTGACGACGAGCAGGAAGATTAACAGGGGCACCATTAGAGCCCGAATCCAGCAGATTTTAAAAATAGACAAAAGTGGCAAGCCAATAATTAATTACCATGACCGGATCCAAACCAGGCATAATTTTTAT
>PWPZ01000245.1 GCA_003556985.1 Bacteroidota bacterium | reverse complement strand
TTCCTGCTTATATCCACCTGGATCCGGAAGCAGACAAAGAAGGAGATTTTGACGGCAAGGATCCTTAAGAGGGCATCTTTCAAAAAAAGGTGTTTATCCCTCTTATGAAGGCACTCGGACTGGCGGTGGTCATATTTGCCATAGCAGGCGGGGCAGGATTTCTTGTGCCTGCCGATTTGCAGATGACCGTAGTTATACTTCTGATAACTACCCTTGGCATAATTGCATCGCTTTTCCGGTCAATCAACCGCATAGAAAAGAGCTTTGAGCTGGGTATGTATTTCATCCTCATCTTCAGCCTTGTGGTTGCATCTATGGCCGATGTCCGCCAGTTCATAGCCGCAAGTCCATCGATCCTTTTTTATGTTTCACTTGTCGTTTTCGGGTCGCTGCTGGTGCAGGTTATACTATCGAAAATATTCAGGATAGATACCGACACCCTCATGATCACTTCTACCGCCTTTATATGTTCTCCCCTTTTTGTGCCTGTAGTTGCCGGTGCCCTTAAAAACAAGGAAGTAATTGTTTCCGGGCTCACTGTTGGCATTATAGGATACGCGGCGGGCAACTATCTTGGAGTTATGATTGCTTATTTGCTCAGTGGCTTGTAGGTTCCAAAAAGTTTCCGCAGCCTGAGAGGGTTACCTTTTATGAATAGCACCTGCTCCCGTTCCTATTACAAGGATGGATCCGGGCCCGGTCAGGATGTTCTTTGACAAAGGGCAAATTATTCGTAATTTCGTACAGAACCGGTAAATACCTGACCGGCATGTGAACGGTAAAATTTTTCACTGCACGATATTTAATTCATTGTAAAAAATATGCTGTTAATTAAGAATATTAAGAAACTTGTACAGGTAGAAGAAGTACCACGGATCCGGGTGGCCGGAAAGGAAATGGCAAATTTGAGCGTACTTGAAAATGCATGGGTGCTGATTAAAAACGGGCTGATTGCCGGCTTTGGCAGGATGGATGAATCCGGGGAAGAATACCGCACCATGGCTTCCAATGGTAATATTGAGCATGTTGATGCCGGCGGCGGACTGGTTTTTCCGTCGTTCTGTGATTCCCATACTCATCTGGTCTATTCGGGAAGCCGTGAAATAGAATATATTGACAAGATAAGGGGCCTCTCCTATGAAGAGATTGCCCGGCGGGGGGGAGGGATACTTAATTCTGCAAAGCTTCTTCAGCAAACCTCCGAAGATGAACTGTACAACCAGTCGCTGCAGAGGGCATGGGAGATAATTATGATGGGCACGGGTGCGGTGGAGATAAAAAGCGGCTATGGCCTGACGCCCGAAGATGAGATCAAGATGCTCAGGGTGATCCGGAGACTAAAGGAAACCACCCCCCTGATTATCCGTTCAAGTTTTCTTGGTGCACATGCATTGCCGGCCGAATATAAGGGCAGGAGAAAAGAATATGTCGACCTTGTTGTCAACAGGATGATACCAATGGTTGCCGGGGAAAATCTTGCCGATTACATAGATGTTTTTTGCGACAGAGGATTTTTCTCGGTAGAAGATACAGAGCGCATACTCGAGGCGGGCAACAAATACGGCCTGCGGGGCAAGCTTCATGCCAATGAGCTGGATTATTCGGGAGGTATCCAGGCGGGAGTGAAGTTCAAGGCCCTTTCGGTCGATCATCTTGAATTTACCGGGCAGAAGGAAATAGACGCGTTGCTGTCCAGTGATACAATGCCCACATTGCTCCCGGGGGCTGCTTTTTTTCTTGGCATGGATTATCCACCCGCAAGAAAAATGATCGAAGCCGGACTCCCGGTGGCACTTGCATCGGATTATAATCCCGGCTCCTCTCCTTCGGGGAATATGAAATTTATTATGTCCCTGGGTTGCATAAAGCTAAGAATGGTGCCAGAAGAGGTTATTAATGCTGTTTCTGTAAACGGGGCCTATGCTATGGGAGTGGAAAAAATTGCCGGTTCGGTGGCAAAAGGCAAGAAGGCAAATCTTTTTATTACCAAACCTGTTCCCGGATATGAATTCATACCCTATGCATATGGCAGTAACCTGATAGATAAGGTCATACTTAACGGGAAGAAGGTTGATTTTAATTAAACCTGCATATCCGGACCCATTCAGTCAATTACTTAAATAAAAATCAGCCGATATGAAGCAAAAATTAATAGAATGTGTCCCCAATTTCAGCGAAGGGAACGACATGGAAGTTATAAGACAGATAACCAATGAAATCGAGTCGGTCGAAAATATCCGGTTACTTGATGTTGATCCGGGCAAAGCCACCAACAGAACGGTGGTAACCTTTGCAGGTCCTCCTGACGAGGTTGTTGAAGCTGCCTTCAAGGCCGTCAGGAAAGCATCGGAACTTATCGATATGAGAAAACATAAAGGTGCCCATCCCCGTTTTGGCGCCACCGATGTTTGTCCGCTGGTCCCCGTTTCCAATATCAGCATGGAAGAGACGGTTGAATATGCCCGCAGGCTTGCCAAAAAGATTGGCGAGGAGCTTGATATCCCGGTTTACTGCTATGAAAATGCTGCCTTTGATGAAAAACGGCGTAACCTTGCCTACTGCAGTTCCGGCGAATACGAGGGACTGGCTGATAAGCTCAGCAAAAAAGAGTGGGAACCGGATTTCGGAAAACCAATTTTTAACCCCCGTGCAGGTGTAACTGCCGTTGGAGCCAGGGATTTTCTGGTAGCTTATAATGTTAACCTGAATACCACCTCAACCAGAAGAGCCAATGCAATCGCTTTCGACGTGCGTGAAAAAGGACGGGTGAAACGCCGGGGAAATCCGCTTACCGGCGAGATAGAGAAGGATGAAAAGGGTGACCCGGTTATGATACCCGGATCACTTAAGGAAGTCAAAGGGATAGGCTGGGTTATCGAAGAATTTGGCGTTGCCCAGGTTTCACTTAATATAACCAATATAAGTGTTACGCCGGTTCACATCGTGTATGACGAAGTGTTTAAAAAGGCACTGGAAAGAGGGGTGAGAGTGACCGGTTCTGAGATCGTCGGACTTATTCCCCTCAAAGCCATGCTGGATGCGGGGAAATATTTTTTGAAAAAACAAAAACGATCGGTCGGGGTGGCTGACAGGGAGCTGATAAAAATTGCCGTAAAATCTATGGGGCTGGACGACCTTTATCCGTTCAGGCCGGAGGAGAAAATAATTGAATATGTGCTTGCCGGCAAAGAGGAGAGGAAACTTGTTGATCTTAGCTTTGCAGATTTTGCCAATGAGACTTCATCCGAATCACCTGCTCCCGGCGGCGGATCGGTATCAGCAGGGATGGGTGCACTGGGAATTGCCCTGGGAACCATGGTTGCCAATCTCTCATCTCATAAAAGAGGCTGGGATGATAGATGGGAAGAGTTTTCAGACTGGGCCGAAAAGGGCAGGAGATACCATGACGAGCTCATATTCCTTATAGATGAGGATACCAGGGCATTTAATTCGGTGATAGATGCATTTTCCCTGCCCAAAACAACCGAAGAGGACCGGAAGGCGCGTGACCGCGCAATTCAGGATTCCACAAAATATGCCACCGAAATTCCCTTCAGGATAATGGAGACCGCCTGCCGCTCGCTTGAGGTAATCAGGGTTATGGTTAAGGAAGGCATTCCCACATCGGTCAGCGATGCAGCAGTGGGTGCACTTGCCGTTCGTTCCTGTGTAATGGGTGCTTTTTT
>PWPZ01000055.1 GCA_003556985.1 Bacteroidota bacterium | reverse complement strand
TAATCAAGTTAATATTAAATGATTTATGTTTAGCAGGTAACTCATATTTAATGTTTCAAATGGATGTATCCCCGTGTTTTATTTATCATTTTTTGTGATACGCAGTATCATGGGGATTCATCAGGCAAATAACTGTGCTTTATACAGATTAATTTAGCGGGCACTTAATAATGATGTTCCGGTGTATCTTCGGTCATCTCAAGCTTTGTGCGAATTTTTGCAAGGTTCATCTCCTGGAGGACTTTTTTGTATTCAAAAGGAATTACCTTGAAAAATCTGGGCTGGTATTCATCCCAGTTGACCAGTATCTGCTCGGCAAGCAAGCTGTTGGTATAGAGCATGTGCCTGCCTATAAGCATTTGCAATTCATTTATATCATTTGAATCTTCAAGCTTTTCAATTTCCACCAGTCCCCTGTTACAGAAGTAATCAAAATTGCCTTTAATGTCGAGAACATAGGCAATGCCACCGCTCATGCCGGCAGCAAAGTTCCTTCCGGTAGTGCCCAGTATCGCCACCCGGCCTCCTGTCATATACTCACAGCCATGATCGCCCACACCTTCCACGACAGCAATCGCGCCGCTGTTCCTTACTGCAAACCTTTCCCCTGCCATGCCCCTGACATATAATTCTCCCCGGGTAGCCCCGTACAGGATAGTATTTCCCGCTATTATATTTTCTTAGGGTTTAAAGGCTGATCCGGAAGGGGGAACCACAATGATCTTGCCTCCCGACAGCCCTTTTCCCAGGTAATCATTTGCATCGCCGAACAGGGTGAAGCTGATTCCACTAACGAGAAATGCCCCGAAACTCTGGCCGGCTGAACCGTAAAACCTGGCGTTAATAGTATCTTCTTCAAGCTCCCGCACACCCGATTTTCTTGTAATCTCACCCGATAACATGGTGCCCACTGCACGGTCGGTATTTTTTATCCTGTTTGAGATCCATACCTTTTCGCCCTTATTTATAGCCTTGCCCGAAAGCTTTATTAGTTCGCTATCCATTATACTTTTAATTTTATGGTCTTGCGACTGCATGCAGTACAGGGGGTATTTCTTAGCTTCGGGCGGGAAGCAGATCATTTTTGAAACATCAACATGCTTTGCTTTCCAGTGACTGATTCCTTCCCTTTTTTCCAGAAGATCGGTGCGGCCAACGATTTCTTCAAATTTCCTGACCCCAAGCTCGGCCAGTATTTCCCTGACCTCCCTTGCTATAAAACGGAAATAGTTTTCGACGTAACCGGCATCACCCGTAAACCGTTTCCTCAGGTTTTCATCCTGAGTTGCAACACCTACCGGACAGGTATTAAGATGGCATTTTCTCATCATTACACAACCAAGGACAATAAGGGCGGAGGTTGAAAACCCAAACTCTTCGGCGCCCAGCATACCCATCAGCACCACATCAAGCCCTGTTTTCAGCTGTCCGTCGGTCTGCAGACGCACCCTCCCCCTGAGGTTGTTGATGACAAGGGTCTGGTGGGCTTCCGAAATACCCAGTTCTATGGGCATCCCGGCGTGTTTTATAGAGCTTGCGGGACTTGCCCCCGTGCCTCCTTCATTTCCGCTCAGTGTTATCAGGTCGGCTTTTGCTTTGGCCACCCCGGCGGCGATTGTTCCCACACCATATTCGGCAACCAGTTTTACAGATATCAGGGCCCGGGGATTCACACATTTAAGATCAAAAATAAGCTGTGCCAGATCCTCAATTGAATATATATCATGATGGGGGGGAGGAGAAATCAGGGTTATGCCCGGGGTGGAATTTCTCAGTTTCCCTATTACGTCGTTGACTTTAAAGCCTGGCAACTGACCGCCTTCACCGGGTTTGGCGCCTTGTGATATCTTTATCTGAATCTCATCCGCATTTACCAGGTATTCGGTAGTTACCCCAAACCTTCCGGAGGCAACCTGTTTTATTGCACTCCGTTTATTTGGCTGTCCCTCCCGGTGACTGAACCTTTCCCTGTCTTCCCCGCCTTCACCGGTATTGCTCCTTCCTCCGATCCTGTTCATGGCTGTTGCAAGAGCCTCGTGTGCTTCCTTGCTTATTGAACCGTATGACATGGCACCCGTTACAAACCTTTTTAATATGGCTTCGGCCGGTTCAACTTCATCAATGCTTATCGGATTTCTTTTGTAATCAAGGAACCCTCTTAAGAATGCCGGCTTGCGGTTTTCCGTGTCAACAAGTGAGCTGAACTCCTTGTATTTGGCATAATTGTTTGTTCTTGACGCCCACTGCAGCAATCCGACCGATCCGGGATTCCATGCATGATGTTCGCCGTTTACACGATATGCATAATACCCCTCGGTTACCGGACCTGAACTATCGTTCACGGGGGTTGTACCAAATGCCTGTCTGTGAGATATAGCAGCTTCGGCAGCAATGCCATCCAGTCCGATACCACCCACACGGGAAGCGGTGCCGTTAAAATACCGGTCAATAACAGTATTTGATATACCAAGACATTCAAATATCTGGGCGCCGTGGTAGCTCCTGAGAGTAGATATTCCCATCTTGGAGAGCACTTTGAGTATACCGTTGTCGATAGCCTTTATGTAATTCTCCCTGGCTTTTTTATATTCCACCGGTAACTCACCGTTCCTTGCACTTTCATTAATTGCTGCAAAGGCCAGATAGGGATTGATAACACTTGCCCCATAGCCGAGAAGCAGGGCAAAATGCATTATCTCGCGCGGTTCTGCCGTCTCCAGGATCAGTCCGCTCTGCATCCTCTTTTTAACCTTGATCAGATGATGATGGACAGCCGATACGGCCAGCAGCGATGGTATGGGAGCCTTTTTGCTGTCAATATCCCTGTCAGACAGTATTATAAAATTCACGTTGTCGTCAACAGCTTTCTCGGCGGCCAGGCAAAGCCGGTGGAGCGATTTTTCAAGTGCATCACCTCCTCCGGCAGGGTCAAATACCATTGATAAAGTTTTATGGGAAAAGACAGACTGGTCGAGGTCCTTTATCTTTTTCAGATCCGTATTGGTAACAATAGGGCTTTTAAATTTTATTAACCTGCAAAGTGCCGGCGACTCTTCCAGGAGGTTTTTGCTCAATGATCCTATGTAGTTTGTCAGCGACATCACAAGCCCTTCCCGTATAGGATCGATAGCAGGATTGGTAACCTGGGCAAACTGCTGCTTGAAATAATTGAATAGTCTCTGGGGCTTGTCCGACAATACTGCCGGTGGGGTGTCATTACCCATTGAGCTTGTGGGCTCCTTGCTCTCCAGGCACATGGGCCTGATTATCATATCCATATCTTCCCGGCTGTATCCAAATGCCTTCAGCCATACCGGATATTTTTCCCCCATCCTTGAGGTAACCCTCTCTTTGATTTCTATATCTTCAAGTTCTAACCGGTTTTCCCTTAACCAGTTGCCATAGGGATTCATTTTTGACAGTTGCGATTTAAGCTCTTCGTCAGAAATTATTACCCCCAGCTTGGTGTCTACAAGAAGGATCTTTCCCGGTCTCAATCTGCCTTTTTCCTTGATCTTGTCGTCAGGAAAACACTGCACCCCGGTTTCGCTGCCCATAACGATCAAATCGTCGGTGGTAATAAGATACCGAGAAGGCCTGAGCCCGTTCCTGTCGAGAGTGCCTCCCACATACCTGCCATCGGAGAAAAGAAGTGAAGCAGGACCGTCCCAGGGCTCCATGATGGTAGAATGATACTCATAAAAGTCC
>PWPZ01000162.1 GCA_003556985.1 Bacteroidota bacterium | reverse complement strand
ATGCCCGGGCTGGATCCAGGGTATGATCCAGGCAGATTCCTTCATCAGGACGGGAATTGCCAGCCGCTGCCTGGTCATAGGGACAGAAACCCTTTCCCGGGTAGTTGATAAATACGATCGTGATACAATGATATTTTCCGATGGAGCGGGGGCGGTTATTGTTGAAGACAGCAAATCGGACAAAAAAAACGGGATCATCTCTTCTGCCGCGGTTTCTCATACCGAAGAAGAAGCGTATTACCTTTATCTGGGCCAGTCCAATTCCCCTGAAAGCGATCCCGGAATCCGCTATATCAAGATGCACGGAAGGAAGATATACGAATATTCCCTTTCCAGGGTTTCCCTTGCCATGAAGGAAGCCCTTGACAAATCGGGCATAGCCGTTGAAGAAGTTAAAAAGATACTTCTCCATCAGGCAAACGAAAAAATGGACCATGCCATAGTCCAGAGATTTTACAGGCTCTACGGCATGAGACCCAATGTTCCCGATGTTATGCCAATGAATATACATGAGCTGGGTAACAGTTCCGTGGCCACGGTTCCCACCCTTTACGACATGATACTCAAGGGTGATCTGAAAAATCACAGCATAAATCCCGGAGACATTCTGATCTTTGCTTCGGTGGGAGCCGGAATGAATATCAATGCCATCGTTTACCGCCAGTAAGTGGAAAGCCGGAGACGGAATTAAAGGGAGCGATCAGTAAGATAACGGGAAACGGTGGATTACTCCGGGGTCTTATTTCTTCTGGGAATCACAGGCAGTCTTTTGAATTCTTTTTCCCTGTCAAAAAGGTACCTCATTGTAACATGAGTCTTTGTTACCGAAAAGGCAAGCTGTTCTGCAAGTTTCAGCATGGCAGGATTAAAATCGCCTATCCAGTTGAGCTCAATGACCTTATATTGAAAACCCGGTCTGGTAGCTAATTCGGCAAATGCCATTATCATTCCCCCTTCAACACCCCTGGACTGGAACCGGGGAACAACGCCGAAAATCACGCCGTAAACTTTTTTACAGGTTTTTCTCCATTTATGATACATAAATTTCATCTTGCCCAAAAGATTCATTTTACCGTCGAGATATTTCACTATCTGGTTTATCTCGGGTATCATTATATAAAATCCTATAGGCTCGTCATTATGATAGGCAAACCATATCAACTGCTCGTCCATGATAGGCTTAAAATTCTTTAATAAAGCCATGGCATGGGTCCTGGTGATCTCCTTGATCCCGGAATGACTTGCCCATGCCTGGTTATATACAATCATGAAATCTTCGGCCGCCTTTTCAAGGTTTTTTTTATTTATATACCTGAAGGAATATTCGGGATTGGCAAACATCCTTTCTGCCTTTTCAAGTATGGAAGGATGCAGTCCGTCCACACCTATATGCCGGCGAAAGGTGTACTGATTAAAATAGACCTGAAAACCATATGCTTCGAACAAATCTTTGTAATAAAGGAAGTTCCAGGGCATGCAATAGTTGGGCTCTGTAAATCCGTCCACCAGCAATCCCCACCAGCGGTCCCTGTCGCCAAAATTTACCGGACCGTCCATCGCCTCCATCCCTTTTCCGGCAAGCCAGTCTTTGCAGGCATCGAAAAGCATAAAAGCCGCCTCATTATCGTTGACGCACTCGAAAAAGCCCATACCGCCGGTAGGCTGCTCATTGTTCCCGGCAATTTTCCGGTCATAAAAAGCTGCTACCCTTCCAACAGTTTCCCGGTTTTCATTGAGCAATATCCACCTTATGCATTCACCGCTGCGGAAGGATTTATTTATCCCGCGATCAAAAACCTTTTCTATATCCTCATCCAGTGGGCGGATCCAGCTTTTTTCCTCCCTGTACAGACGAACGGGAAGCATTAAAAACTCATTCCGGGTTTTTTTGTCATTGACTTCAACGAGATCATATGTTTTCATTACATAAACTTTAAGGCTGTTAGTACGGATCAGGAAGGCAAAGATAAAAAAACACCCGGGAAATAACCCGTCAAAAAACTATCATCCCGTCAGTTTACTTCGAAGCTGCCTTATTACTTCCTTCGCCTGCGACATTTAAAGTGAACCACCTTCTTCATGGAGCGGTTTCACAAGATGACATAAAACCCTTATCTTTACCGGTAAGATGGTTAACCGCAGCAAAACAATTCAAAATATATGAACAACGGGCAGATAAGGAATATTATATGGGACTGGAACGGCACCCTGCTCAATGACACAGACATATGCATAGAATGCATGAATACCCTGCTGACAAAAAGGGAGATGGAGATACTTACCCATGACCGCTACCGGGAGGTATTCACATTCCCGATCAGAAATTACCTGACAAACATCGGTTTTGATTTTGCAAAAGAAGCTTTTGAGATCCCTGCCGACGAATTTGTGGTTCTTTACAATACAAAATTCCCGGAGGCGGAGCTTTTCAGTGAAGTCCGCCCCCAGCTCAACCGGTTCAGTCAACAGGGATACAGGCAGTATGTCCTTTCAGCCCAGGAACAGTCGCTGTTAAGCCGCACCGTTGAGCATTACGGACTGACCGGTTATTTTGAGGCTATTACCGGCATAACCGACAATTATGCACACAGCAAGGCTGAGGCAGGCCTCGGGATGATGAAAGAGCTGAAACTGGAAAAATCGGAAACCATCATGATTGGCGATACCGTTCATGACTATGAAGTCGCTTCCCTTCTGGGAATTGCCTGTATCCTTGTGTCCCGCGGACACCAGAGTCCTGAACGCCTGCGCTCCACCGGTGCACCGGTAATCGAAAATTTTTACGGAATTTCCCGTTACCTGGATAATAAATTAAACTTCGGCAATTACTCCTGATTTTCCCACAGAATCAGAGCACGGAGTAAAAACAGCATGCGGACTATAAAGAATCCGGATTATGAAGCCGGGTGATGGTTGTGAAGAAGAATCCGGGCTATATTGACGGCATGGGAAGAAATATTTATCAGTATGGTTATGATCCCGGTATGGGCATTTGAACTTGCCGGGGCATCCCGGTTCTCCGGTTTCAACCGATCGTTATGCAGCTTTTCAAACTCAAGTGAAATGCTTCGGTACTCTTTGTATTTATCCTCCATTTTAATAGCCTCGTCAAGATTCACAGCAGAAAATATCTCCAGACTTAGTTTTATATGGTTTAATGTTTTTTCATGGTACTGTTTCAATTCCCTAATCTCACTGTTACTGAAGGAAAGACCGGCATCCGGCCAGCTTTTAGCCTCTGCAGCCAGAGAGGAAGATACCTTATCAGCCATCAGCTCCAGTTGACTTACCGTAGAAAACATCTGAAAAGCCTCTGCCACTCTCTTTTCCCCCACGCCGTAACGGGTGATCCTGTGAAGATAGGCATTGATTTGATACCCCAGGGAATTCACAATTTTTTGCTTTGTCTCTATATCTGCAAGTACCTGCCGGTCTTTTTCAAAAAAAGCAGGCATTATCGATTCAGTCATTTCATAAACTATACTTCCCATTCGCTGAACCTCTTTTTTCGCCAGATTAAGGGCGAGGACCGGTGCACGCAGAGCATTTCCATCCAGGTAATGACTATTGAAATCAGTCTCACCTGATTTTGCCACCAGCTTACGCGAATTGACCGCCAGTTTATCTGATGTTACCACCTGCTTACGCGAATTGACCGCCAGTTTATCTGATGTTACCCCCTGCTTACGCGAATTGACCGCCAGTTTATCTGATT
>PWPZ01000088.1 GCA_003556985.1 Bacteroidota bacterium | reverse complement strand
CTGGCCGATTTTTTAACCAGCAGCAAAAATCCCGCCAGCAGAACCAGAAAAACAAGTAATGCCGGAAACAGGCCCCGCCCAGCAAAGGCAAGAGGCACAAAAATCATAAGGACAAACACAACAAGCCGGGCAATAACCAGGGATAGCTGGTTTCGCTTTATTTCCTTCAGCTGTAATGAATAATCAGCGTATTTCTCTTTATAGAAAGACATTGCATCTGTCATACAAAAACTATTAGGCCGTTTCAGGCTTCCTCATTTCACTTAAAACAGATTCCATGATCCCTTTAACCTCATTGCTTAATTCACGGGGGTTAGTATCCTTGAACTTGTCGGGCATTATGGGATCGAGAACCCTTATTTTAAAAGTGGTCCGGCCACGCATGACCATTCCTTTACCCAGAGTTTTCCATGTACCATCCTGCACAATGGGCAGTATGGGAGCATTCGTTTGAAGGGCGAGCCTGAAGGCGCCGTCCTTGAAATTTCTTATTTTTCCGTCGAACGACCTAGCCCCCTCGGGAAAGATCATGATGGAACTGCCATTTTTTATATGATTCCGGCAGTCGCGCATCATCTTGATAAAACTTTTCCTGCTTGTCCGGTCTATGATCACATACCTGTTGAGCAACATATTCCAGCCCACGAAAGGGATATACAGGTTCTCCTTTTTGGATACCCACTTAAAGTGAAAAAAGAGTGTGTGCAGTACCAGAATATCCATCATGGACTGGTGATTGGCCACGGCCACATATACAGATGAAGGATCGATCTTCTCCCGACCCTCTATTTCCAGTTTCCAGAAGGGGTTGAGCCAGATATAAACAGAGCCCCAGAAGCAGGAATAGCGGTGTTGCAGCCACAGCCTCTTATCGAAGGGAAAGGTGACCAGCCATAACATCAGGGCACCGGCAAAGATAACAACCGACGAAACGGCTGCAAACAGCCAGAAAAATATTGAGAAAAGAAAATAACCCATTTAAGCCGTTTTTGAAATTACCATAAAAGTAAGCCATTTATTATAAAGATCGGATAATGGCCTTGTTTTTATTTCAGTAAGAAACTCAGGTCTCCAGTTCCACGACGGTAATGCCGGAACCCCCCGATTCCACATGCTCATCACGGAATGACCTTACCAGGGGCATGGCGCCCAGGTATTCACGGATGAGCTGTTTGAGTACCCCGGTTCCCTTTCCATGCAAGATCTTAACTTCCCTGGCGTTGACCATTATTGCATCGTCAATGAGCGATTCAACCTTCTGCAATGCCTCATCAGCACGGAAGCCACGCACATCAGTCTCCGACCGGAATCTGAGTTTTTTCTCCCTCAGATCCAGGCCGGCCTTACGGCCTGTGCCTGATGACAACCTGTTTGCCATTTTAGCCTGCTTACGGCTCAGCTTCTCAAGCTTTTTTTCATCGACTGTGGTTATCATATTGCCAAAAGCCACCATGACGCTCTTTCCGTTAACATCCAGCACTTCACCGGTAATATCGCGTTCAGTGAGCCTGACATGGTCACCTTTGGCGATGGCGGTTTCTTCGGGCTTTGCTTCGGGCCTTTCCTTAACTCCCTCAGCTTCACCCGCACATTTCTTCCTTTTGCCGTGAAGCTTCTCCTTTTCGGCCCTGAGAAGTGACAACTTCTTCTCAACTTCCCGGGAGGTGCCGCCGTCATCTTCCTCCACTTTTTTCCTCAACTCCGCCAGCTCTTCTCTTGCCGCCCGGGTCCTCTCCTTCCCGGCCTGGCTTTCCCTTATCTCACGAATGGTATTTTCAATCTTTCTGTTCACTCCCTCCATAAGCTGCCGGGCCTCTGCCCTTGCAGCGGCAATTATCTTTTTTTTCTCTTTTTCCGCATCAGCCAGGCTTGTGCCGTAACGCTCCAGATCTTCCTCAAGCTTCTTTTCCAGCTTGCGTATATTCCTTCTTTTCCGGTCCCAGTAATGCTTGTCCCTTATAATATCCTTAAGGTGACGGTCGAAATCAATATGCTCCTCTCCCACTTTACCGGCGGCGGACTTAAGGATCTCTTCCGGCAGACCAATTTTGCGGGCTATCTCAAAGGCAAAAGAGCTTCCCGGCTTGCCCGTTTCAAGCCGGAACAGGGGCTCCATCCTGCCTGTATCAAAAAGCATGGCCCCGTTGGTTATTCCGGGGGTGGAGGCGGCAAAATGCTTCAGGTTGGTGTAATGGGTTGTGATCACGCCCCAGGTGCGGCATTCGTTCAGCTTTTCCAGTATCGATTCGGCAATGGCTCCCCCCAGCATGGGTTCGGTTCCCGTCCCGAACTCATCTATCAGGATGAGGGATCGGGGATTGCTGTGGCGGACAAAATATTTCATGTTCACAAGATGGGAGCTGTAGGTGCTGAGGTCGTTTTCGATCGACTGTTCATCACCTATATCGATAAAAATACCTGAAAATATTCCGGCCTCCGAATTTTCAGACACCGGCACCAGCATGCCGCACTGAAGCATATACTGCAAAAGTCCCACCGTCTGCAGGCACACCGACTTCCCCCCTGCATTGGGACCGCTTATCACCAGGATCCTGTTCTCGTCGTCCAGCTCAATGTCAAGGGGTACAGTTTCCCTGTTCTCTTTTTTGAGGGCCAGATAAAGCAGGGGATGGATGGCGTTTCTCCAGTTAAGAAAAGGCCGGTCTCTCAGAACAGGCATTACCGCTCCTGCTTTAACGGCGAAAATTGCCTTTGCCCTTATAAAATCCATCAGCCCCAGGTACCGGAATATCAGCCATAGCTCTTCCAGATAGGGCCTCAGTGACCCGGAAACTTCCTTTAAAATTCGCAGCACCTCCCTTCGCTCGGCATATTCCAGCTCCCTGATCTCGTTGTTAAGTTCCACTACAATCGCCGGCTCAATATAAGATGTCTTGCCGGTGGCCGACTCGTCATGCACGAAACCGGGTATTTTCCTCTTAAGGGATGAACTTACCGGGATCACCGGCCTTCCGTTGCGTATGGCAATGCTCACGTCCCCCTCCACCAGTCCGCCGACCTGGGCCTCCTTCAAAACAGCATGCAGCTTTTTGGACACGGAAGCCTGCTTCTGAGAAATGCTGCGGCGCAATGACGACAGTTCCGACGAGGCGTTGTCTTTCATATTTCCTTCCCTGGTAAATAGGGAGGAAAGCCGGTCGCGTACAAAAGCAGGAACAGAAGCGCCTTCTGAAAGTGCGGTCAGGAAAGGATATTTTTCGGCGTTCTTTCCGTGGAAAAAGTTTATTACCGATCTTGCCGTATCAAGAGAGCGTTTCAGCTCATAAAGCTCGTCGAGCTCCATATAACCTCCCTCCACCCGCAGCTTTCTGAGTGGGCCGGTAGTATCGGAAATATATCCCAGAGGTAACCCATCGCCAAAAAGCTGGATTCTCCTGAATTCATCAGTTTGCTTAAGGCGCAATGCAATTTCATCGTATGAGGTGAGAAACGACATCCTGAGAGCGTGCTCCCTGCCCGGTTTGCAGATACAATATCCTGACAGAAGCTCGCGTATGGCGGCAAACCCGGATTTCTCATCAAAACTTTCGGGATATATCATTTATATTTCTGTTAAAAATGCAAAGTTAATCAGATCCCGCATTAATACCCATTCTCCCTGAAGGAAGCTGGCCAAAAAATCCCGCTTCCGTTTGCGGTCTGAAGCTAAATAGGTATTTTTGTGCTCCGGTAACGGGATTGGTGAACATATTATT
>PWPZ01000152.1 GCA_003556985.1 Bacteroidota bacterium | reverse complement strand
CTGGAGCAGGATATATTTGAGATCAACAAGGAGCCCGATCCGGTAATCTTCATCGATGATATAGCTGCCTATAATGACAAGGAAGGACTTGCTCTGAGCCCTGAAGAGATAAAATATCTCGAAGAGGTGAGCCGGCAGATAGGAAGGAAACTTACCGACAGTGAAATTTTCGGTTTCTCACAGGTGAATTCGGAACACTGCCGCCACAAGATATTCAACGGAAAGTTCGTGATAGACGGCCGGGAAAAACCCCATTCCCTCTTTCAGCTTATCAAACAAACCACCGGGGAAAATCCCAACCGGGTTGTTTCGGCCTATAAGGACAACTGCGCCTTTCTGCAGGGCCCTGTGGCCCGGCAGTTTGCACCCGAAAGGCAGGATGTGGCCGGCTGGTTTGAGGTTAAGGACGTGGAGACGGTCCTTTCCCTTAAAGCTGAAACCCATAATTTTCCTACAACGGTCGAACCCTTCAATGGTGCTGCCACAGGAACGGGAGGGGAGATACGTGATCGCCTTGCCGGCGGAAAAGGAGCCGTGCCTCTTGCCGGTACGGCTGTGTATATGACCGCTTATCCGCGGACTGAAACGGGGCGTTCGTGGGAAAACGCAGTAATGCCGAGGCCATGGTTGTATCAGACGCCTGAGGATATTCTTGTCAAAGCTTCCAACGGTGCAAGCGATTTTGGCAATAAATTCGGGCAGCCCCTGGTTTGCGGGAGTCTGCTGACATTCGAACATAAGGAGAAAGGCCGGACCTACGGTTACGATAAGGTGATAATGCTGGCCGGCGGTATCGGATATGGCAAGAAGAAAGACAGCATGAAGGATGAGCCGGAGAAAGACGACCGCATCATTTTGATGGGGGGCGATAATTACCGCATCGGAATGGGTGGCAGCGCGGTTTCTTCCGTCGCTACCGGAGAATATGATAATCTCATAGAGCTGAATGCCGTGCAGCGTTCCAATCCTGAAATGCAGAAGAGGGTCAGCAATGCTATCAGGGCTATGATGGAATCGGATGAAAATCCTATTATTTCAATCCATGATCATGGTGCCGGCGGGCATCTCAACTGTCTTTCCGAGCTTGTTGAAAATGCAGGAGGGAAAATTGAGATGGACAAGCTGCCTGTTGGTGATCCTACCCTGTCGGCCCGGGAGATAGCCGGCAATGAATCACAGGAGAGGATGGGGCTTGTGTTGCATGAAAAAGATGTCGACCTGCTGAAACGGGTGGCCGAACGTGAACGGGCGCCGATGTATAATATAGGCCGGGTTACCGGTGATATGCAGTTCACCTTTGAGGATACCGTGAAAAAAATAAATCCGATCGATCTACAGCTGGAATGGCTGTTTGGCAATCCTCCCCGCACGGTGATGACCGATAAATCCGTTGAAAGCAGCTTCAGCGATCCCGATCTTGACGAAAAAAGGTTCAGGGAATATCTCGTGTCGGTGCTCCAGCTTGAAGGAGTAGCCTGCAAAGACTGGCTTACCAACAAGGTTGACAGGAGCGTTACCGGCAAGGTTGCCCTCCAGCAGACTGCCGGCGCCATACAGCTTCCGCTTAACAACCTGGCTGTAATGGCCCTGGATTATGGTGGACAGCGTGGAATAGCCACTGCTATCGGTCACGCGCCGGTGGCAGCTATGGTTGATTCGGCAAAAGGTTCGGTACTTGCCATTGCTGAAGCCCTGACAAATATCCTTTGGGCTCCCCTTCAGGACGGCATAAAGGGTGTGTCTCTCAGTGCCAACTGGATGTGGCCCACCAGGCATGAGGGAGAGGACAGCCGCCTGTACAATGCGGTAGAGGCGGCTTCGGAATTTGCCAAAGCGCTGGGGATAAACATACCTACCGGAAAGGACTCCCTCTCCATGACTCAAAAATATAAAGACGGTACACTTGTCTATTCGCCGGGAACCGTTATTATTTCTGCCGCCGCAGAGGTAACCGATATAAGAAAAACTGTAACTCCCGTACTGAAGGATGTGCCGGGAAGCTCCGTTCTGTACATCGATCTTTCGAAGGATAGCTTTTTTCTTGGCGGAAGCAGCCTTGCCCAGTCGGTTAACTTTATAGGCCGGGAATGCCCGACCGTGAAAGATGCAGGGTATTTTGCAAAAGTTTTTGATGTCATCCAGGAGATGATCTCTGAAGGAAAGATCCTTGCAGGCCATGATGTTTCGGGAGGCGGACTTGTTACAGCGATGCTTGAGATGTGTTTCCCCGGAAGGGAAACCGGGATAAAAGCCGACCTCACCGGTTTTGATACGAACATCATTGATTTGCTGTTCAGTGAAAAGCCGGCGGTGCTGGTACAGGTTGCCGATGGTGTGAATACCGTTGAAGAGCTTGCTTCAAAGGGCGTTGAGGCGATCGTGCTGGGTGAATATAACGACACCCGTGAATTTGTGCTCCGCCATGGTGAAGGTATTTACGAACTTAAAACTGATAAACTGAGGGATGTATGGTACCGCTCGTCCTATCTGCTTGACCGGAAACAGTCGGGAGAGGAGCTTGCCCTGAAGAGGTTCAACAATTACGGCAAGCAGCCGCTGTCATATCAGTTTCCGGAAGGGTTTGCCGGACACCTGGCCGCCTATGGTATCGATCCTGACCGCCGGGAACGAACCGGAGCAAAGGCCGCAATTATCAGGGAGAAGGGGGTGAACGGCGACCGGGAGATGGCATGGATCATGTATCTTGCCGGCATGGATGTCAAGGATGTGCATATGACCGACCTGATCAGCGGAAGAGAAACTCTTGAAGATGTTAATATGATAGTTTTTGTAGGGGGCTTTTCCAACAGTGACGTTCTGGGTTCAGCCAGGGGATGGGCCGGGGCTTTCCTTTTCAATGAAAAGGCAAAACAGGCACTGGATAAATTTTATGCACGCCCCGATACCCTGAGTCTCGGAGTATGCAACGGCTGCCAGTTGATGGTGGAGCTCGGACTTGTGGGCGTGGCTGGAGGGAAAAAATCACGAATGTTGTTTAATGATTCCCGGAAATTCGAATCGGCCTTCCTGAATGTGAATATTCAGGATAACAATACGGTGATGCTCAAGTCGCTTGCTGGCAGCAGGCTGGGGATATGGGTGGCCCATGGAGAAGGTAAATTTGATTTGCCAATGCAGGAGAGCGATTATTATATCCCGATGAAATATTCATATCCGGAATATCCCGGCAATCCCAACGGATCAGGCTATACCGCCGCAGCCATCTGCAGCGCCGATGGCCGCCATCTGGCAATGATGCCCCATCTTGAGCGGTCTCTTTATCCTCACAACTGGGCCGATTATCCGGCCGATCGCAAAGACGAGATCACACCCTGGCTTGAGGCATTCGTAAATGCCGTGAAGTGGATATCCGACTGCTGATTTGATATCGAATTCTGGTGAAAATACCTTTTGTTGATATTCACTTTTGATTAAAGGTGTGTTAAGCAATACACACTAAATCAGGGTGTTGTGTATTTGGTCCAAAAAACCGCAATTTTGTTCAGGGTTTCTCCTCTTCAGGGTTAATCCGGCTTTGAGAATAAGTTGATAATTAATAACCAACTTATTAATATAGAGCCTTATTGTTTTGACTAACGGCTTAAAATCAGTGATTAATATCTGAAGGATTTTCGTAAATTGGTTGTATGATATACCGGTGAAGAATTTAATTAGCAGGCATATCTAACCAACCTTAAACCACTATGAATAATTTCAACGTGCTTGTCCTGGAGAGCCAGG
>PWPZ01000130.1 GCA_003556985.1 Bacteroidota bacterium | reverse complement strand
GATTCCTGTACAACACCCAGGTAGCCGCCAGGGCCGGAGTGAAAAGCACGGGCAACGCCTCACGCGGAGGGTACACCAGTCTCCCGGGCATCGGAACCCACAACATTTACCTGGAACCTGGCAATTACAGCCAGAAAGAGATCATTGCAGCCACAAGCCGCGGACTCCTGCTGAAAGGTGTTACCGGATACGGCATCAACCCGGTAACCGGCAACTTCAGCGGTGGTGCCACCGGAATGTGGATCGAGAACGGAAAGATTGCCTACCCGGTCGAGGGGCTTGCTATTGCTGGAAGCGCTGAGCAGATCCTCATGGGTATCGATATGATGGGTAATGATGTGGACCCGAACAGGTCCTTTGCATCACCCAGCTTCCGAATTGCCGAAATGCAGATCGGAGGGGCGTAAAAGACTGATTTCAGCTTCCCTGGCGGAACAGGCAACCGGTGAGGGCCGGGTCAGCTTCAGCCGGCTTACGGGGTTGCATACTCACGAAGGTAACAGTAAAATTCCGTACCCTCGCCGGGGGTGCTTTTAACTTCTATATAGCCTCCGTTTTTTTCAATTATATTCTTTATTATGTATAGTCCCACCCCTGTGCCCTCGGCCTTTGACGGTGATATCCTTTTGAATGGGGTAAAAAGCTGTTCCCCGTGCTTTTCCATATCCATCCCTATACCATTGTCCTTTATGGTGAGCAACGTATAACCGTTCTCGGCCCGGGTTGTCTTTACTTCAATTTTTAATGGCACATTATCCCGTGAATATTTAATGGCATTATTGATAAGGTTTTTCATTATACTGGAAAGAAACGGCTCAATATAACAAACATCAGGCTTTTCGCTGAAATCATATTGCAAGGTTCCCTCATACAAGGTGTCCCTGTGATCATGCATTATCTCGTTAATAATACTTTCAAAGTTAACATTGCCGGCAGCCGATTCATCGGTTTTCTGCACCTGAAGAATGCCGGTCAGCCCTTTTATGGTATTTTCCAGCCTGGAAACCAGCGGCCTGAAAATTTCCATGGTCTCACTTTTTTTATCAGCATCCTCAACCCTGTCAATGAGGTTAAGCGCAAGGAACATATTTGCAATAGGTCCTTTGAGATCATGGGCGGTAATATAAAGAAGGTTTTCAAATAATTCGCTTGCTTTTTTTTGCTCCTCAGCTTTTACCTGCAATTTATGCTCAAGTTTTTTCCGTCCGGAAATATCCCTCATAGACGAAATTATCCCGGTAATATTTCCTGCAGCATCCTTAATTGCAGAAACAACCGAATCAACCCATAACCTCTTTCCTTTCGCCGTTACATGGATATTTTCTCCTTTCCAGGTTCCAATTTTATCAAGTATTTTATACATATCCTCTTCGGTGAACATATGGTCCCATTGTACTATATAATATTCGCCGATTTTGGTCCCAACAACCCCCGAGTCTCTTTCAATTTCATACATTTCATAGGCAGTATTATTCATGTAACTAATATGTCCCCGGTCATCGAGAGCCACAATGGCATCCTGAACCTGGTCGAGCATCAGTGCCTGCTCCCGGAGTTTATCTTCCATCTGCTTTCTCTCGCTGATATCTATTCCTATGCCAACGCGCCTGTCATCGTGAAGCTTGACATTTGCCCAGATTGTTTCAATTGCCCGGTCATCTTTTGTTGTCATGACAATGTCACGGAATCCCGGTTCCAGCGACAGCATATAACCGGTTACTTCTTCCCTGTATTGAGGGTCCGGAAATAACAACTCCACAATATGTTTATCCTCATTTCAGGTCCATCCGGTGCTTTCTTCAAAAGCCCTGTTGGGCCGGAAATCTTTAAGATCGGAGCCGAATATGGTGATCATCACCGGAATCCCGTCAATTATCGTCTGCAGCAGTTCACGCTCACGACCGAGCAGTTCCTTCGATTTCCTCTGTTCGGTAACATCGGTGTTTGTTCCGAACCAGCGGATAATTGTGCCGGCTTCATCCCTTACCGGGACAACACGGGAAAGAAACCACCTGTAATTTCCATCTCTGCTGCAAACCGGGTAGATATCCTCCCATGCTTCACCGGTTTCCCGGCTATTCTGCAATCCTGCAATTACCCTCTCCCTGTGGTCCGGATGAATCAGCTTCTTCCAGCCTTTATCCTTCATTTCCTCGTAAGATTTCCCCGTGAAATCATACCACCGTTTATTGTACCAGAATCTATTTCCTTTTTCGTCGGCCATCCATGCAAGCTGCGACATATTATCGGCCAGTGTCCTGAATCGTTCTTCACTTTCACGCAATGCATCTACTGCCTTAACCTGGCCGGTTACATCCATGACCACGGCCACGGCTGATACGATCTCTCCCTGATCATTTCGCACGGGCGTTGCCGAATTGAGAATAGTTTTTTTTGTGCCATCAAAACACTCTATATCAATTTCCTCGTTGACAGAAGTCTCACCCTGGGTAAAGGCTCGGGCAAAAGCCCATTCACCGGATCGTATCCGTTTGCCTGTATTCCTCCACCAGCCCCGGTATTCTTGAAAACGGTCCTTTGATAAATGCCGGGTTCCTTCCCATATTTTTTCAGCAGCAGAATTTGTCTGGGAAATATTTCCCTTTTCATCGGCAAGGAAAACACCTACCGGCAAGACCTCAAGCACGTTCTGAAGTAATTTTTCACTCTTCTTCACCGCCTCCTCGGCTTCTTTCCGGTCGGTAAGATCGAGCATAGTACCGATCATACGGTATGCCCTTCCATCTTTAGCCCTGGCGATGAACGCGCGATCCAGATAAACCCTCCAGGGACCTCCGGCGAGTCCGAAACGGTATTCACTTATCCAGCTTTCCTGCCCGCTATTTATTGCATGGTAAATACTTGAAAATACCCTGCCCCTGTCTTCAGGATGGATATGCTCCATCAGGCCTTGAGAGGAGTCAGGCAATTCTTCCCGAGTTCGCCCAATAGCCTCTTCCACAACCTCGTTCCATTCTATTTGATTGGTGAGCAGATTCCAGTCCCATATTATATCAAAAGTAGCCTGGTTAACAAGCTGATAACGTTCCTGACTTTCCTGCAAAGCCTGCTGGGTATTCTTTAGCTCCTGTATATCAGTACAGGTTCCGAGCCATCTTGTAATTTCGCCATTCTCATTGCGAACCGGCATGGCCCTGCCCAGAAACCAGTGATAACTTCCGTCGTCTCCTCTTTTCAGCCTGTATTCAATCGAATAGGGATCACCCGTTTTCAGGCTGTGCTTCCATACCTCCATGGTACGGATATAGTCGTCGGGATGCAAATGTGAGGACCAAAGGTCACCATGGGTTTCCCCGAAGGAAGCCCCCGTAAAGTCATACCATCTCTGATTAAAATATTCATGATAACCATCGGGCCGGGAAACAAAGATCAACTGAGGCATTGATTCGGCAAGCTGCCTGAACCGGGATTCGCTATCATGAAGAGCTTTCTGGATTTGGATCTGTTCAGTTACATCCCGCATTATATGAGCGGCTCCGAAAATTTTGCCCGTTGCATCACGGAGAGGATTATATCTCAGATCATAGAAATGCTCCTCTCCTTCGGATCCAAATTCCAAAATTATCTTAAAGGATTCTCCCTGCAGTGCGCGGCTCCAGAGCATCTTAGCTTTTTTCTGCTCAACCGGCCAGGGAGCCATAGCTTCCACCATGCTTGTTCCCTTTTCAATTAAGGTGCCCCACAGCTTCCTGAACAGCCTTTTATAGGCTTCATTGAAGAAAATAAAACGGAAATTATT
>PWPZ01000257.1 GCA_003556985.1 Bacteroidota bacterium | reverse complement strand
TTCCTGTCATCATTCAGGCCGGTGAAAGTGCTTAAACGCGATACTGGTGCCGGCGACCGGAGCAGCGGGTTCAGGAAGATCCTTGTTGTTGCTCAGTTCACTATTACCATTGCGCTGTTTGTAGCTACATTCATTGTTTCAGAACAGCTAAGATTCATTTATTCAAAAGATCCGGGATATTCAAAAGAGGGTATACTGGTCCTGAAACGCACTCAGATCCTGGGAGATCAGCAGGAAGCCTTCAGGGATGAACTGCTGAAACATAAAAGCATTGTAAATGCAAGTTTTTGCAGTTCCCTGCCAGGGTATTCTACCTCCGGCACCTCTGTTCACGGATATGGCAAGCCTCCAGAAGAGCTGGTTCAGTTGATGGTTGTATGGGCTGATGAACATTATCTGGAGACTATGGGTATGAGTCTTGGCGAAGGCAGGTTTTTTTCGTCCGACTTCAGCACTGATCAGGAGACAACGATTATTAACAAGACCCTTGCAAGAATGCTGGGTTATGATGACCATCTTTCCGGGAGTATAGTCTATCCCGGTATAAACCTTGTAAGTCCCGTTATAGGTGTGCTCGAAGATAC
Source organism: Bacteroidota bacterium (assembly GCA_003556985.1). Lineage (GTDB taxonomy): Bacteria > Bacteroidota > Bacteroidia > Bacteroidales > PUMT01 > PXAP01. The sequence goes on along the minus strand of PWPZ01000257.1, from coordinate 3,177 downwards.
CAACTTCGAGTCGTTGCACCGCGAAATAAGACCTTTGGCGATAAGAAAGATTGGAAGTCCCGGCTGGCTCATGGCAATAAGGCTTGAAGGCAAAGACTTCCCCTCTGCCATAAACCATATTGAAGAACAGTGGACCGCGTTTACCGGATCCGATCTGTTTGTATGGTCTTTCCTTGAAGATGATCTAATGAAGCTCTACACAGAGGAGATCCGCACAAGAAGCATATTCGAAATATTTGCATTTCTTGCTGTCTTCATTGCGGCCCTTGGATTGCTGGGCATGGCATCATTCAACACTGAAAAACGTACTAAGGAGATTGGGATACGGAAAGCTATGGGAGCATCTCCCTCATCAGTCATACTGCTGCTGTCAAGGGAGATAAACATGCTTATCCTTATAGCAACGATACTGGCGTGGCCTGCAGCATGGTTTTTGATGAACAGGTGGCTGGACAATTTCGCCTACCGTATTGAACCCGGCATAATTACTTTTCTGGCCGCGACAGTGATAACATACATTATTGCATTGCTCACGGTCGGCCTCCAGTCCTGGCGTGCCGCAAATCTCAACCCGGTTGACATATTGCGTAATGAATAGTAATTCCATCAGGGAAAAAACTTTTGAAGAGTTTTCCCTGCAATGTATTATCATTTGACAATGAAAATCAACCCCTGCCTCCCCCAAATTATGTCAATTCAAATTGTATCAAAAATTTTTGGAAAATCAGTTTTTTTTGTATTTTTGACTGACCGTTCATTCAATGATATTTAATCCTGTTATTATTTTAATAACCGTTTAATATGTCACCCCGTACCCCCCAGCAATACAAACAGATAAGAATAGACAAGCGTGAGCTGCTGAAAAACAGTGCATTGATGCTGTTTGCCGGCAAGGGCTACCATGCCACCTCAATCAGCCAGATTGCGAAAGAGGCTGGCATTTCAAAAGGCCTTTTATATAACTATTATGAGAGCAAGGAAGATCTGCTTGTGGCACTGTTTTCCGACATGGTTGGCCTTATATCCTCACTGCTGAACCCTGACGATGAAAATGAGATCACAGAAAAAGAGATGTCGGAATTCTTTGAAAAGCTGTTGGTATCGCTTGACGAAAAAAGGGAATTCTGGATACTTTTCTACCAGTTGTCAGTTCAACCGGTGGTGCTTGAATTAATGCTTTCAAAAATTGAAAATGGCGCCCTGCTGGTCAATTATATGAAATTGCTGGAAAAATATTTCGATGAACGGTTTGATGATCCGGGGGAAGAATTTATTTTTTTCTCCGCCCTGACCAAAGGGTTTTTTACAATTTACCTTTTCAATCCTGAAAGTGTATCGGAAAGCGTCAAGAAAAAATTCAAGGCAAGGCTTAATAAACTGTTTATACGTGAAAAGAAAAACCATCATCACCATAGTTAAGGAAAAATGAACCAGCCATGATAAAATATTCAGCACACCCGGACCGGCATACTACATGGCAAGCTCCATCTGTCGATTGATTTGTAATATTTAAACAAATGAGAACATTTATAAAACTTGCATGGAGAAACATCTGGAGGAACAAGCGCCGCTCTTTTATCAGCATTCGAGCGGTACTTTTCGCTGTCCTTTTTGCTATTGCAGCCGATTCATTCGAGCGGGGATCATATGAATTAATGATACAAAACATGGTTAAATTCAGCACCGGCTACATCCAGATACAGGATGTTTTATATGATGATGAGCCCAGCATCGATAATTCCATGCTATATGATGAATCACTGCTTCGAGTCGTCGACGGGTTCGGCAACCAGATAAGTTATACCGTTCCCCGTATCCAGGGCTTTGCCCTGGCAGCTACCGATTCCAAAACCAGAGGAGTCAATGTAATGGGGATAGATCCCCGGAGCGAGGACCGGTTCAATAATCTTTCCGATAACATTACAGAAGGTTATTATCTTGAAGAAAACGATAATGCAGTACTGCTTGCCGGTGGACTTGCCGAAATACTCGGTCTGGGTGTGGGCGACACCCTGGTCATTATCGGCCAGGGATTCCAGGGAGCAAGTGCCGCAGGCATGTACCCGGTTAAGGGGGTTGTAAGGCTGTCCATTCCTGAAATGAACAATAACACGGTGTATATGCCCCTGAAGGCTGCCCAGTGGTTTTATGCTTCCGACGACCGGATCTCAGCGCTTATCATCATGCCCGAAAATCCCCGGCGCACCGGGCGGATTACCAGTGAGCTGAACGAGCAGCTGGATAGTGAATGGTATACTGCCCTGCCCTGGCAGCACATGCTCCAGGATCTGCTCAGGATGATGCAGGTGGACAGGGCCGGCGGCCAGCTGATAATATACATCCTGTACATAGTTATCGGCTTCGGGCTTTTCGGAACCATACTGACCATGATGCTTGAGCGCCTGAGGGAATTTGCAATGCTTATGGCGCTGGGCATGAAGCGGTTTCAACTGGCCATTATATGCCTGCTGGAGTCGTTCTTCATGAGTTTCACCGGAGTGATTGCAGGCATTTTGATCACCTTCCCATTTATTTACTATTTCAACCGTAACCCTATTCCACTTGGTGAAGAGCTGGCCGGCATGATGGACGATTACGGTTTTGAAGCTGTATTGCCAACTTCAGTCGAGCCTTCTATATTCATCACCCAGGCGGTCACAGTTTTTATAATTGCACTTTTAATCGGTTCATACCCAGCATATAAAGCATTCAAACTTGACCTGATTCACCATCCCAAATAAGCAAGATGAAGACTTTACTGAAAATATCATGGCGGAACGTATGGCGCAACAGGGCCCGCAGCATTGTGATCATCCTGGCCATCTGCTTCGGGTTATGGGGCGGAATTTTTGCCACCGGACTGATGAACGGAATGATCCGGCAGCAGTTCAATTCAAGCATCCGCAACCAGGTTTCCCATATACAGATCCATAATCCCGAATTCATAAAGGAAAGGGAAACCGGTTTTACCATTTCACGAAGCGATGAAATGGCCAGCCTGCTTGCTAACAGCGATAAAGTTGAGGCATATTCCAAACGGACCATTACCACCGGCATGCTTGCAAATGCAATTATGACTTCGGGAGTCGATATCTATGGCATTGATGAACTGCAGGAAAGCCTCACCACCGATTTTGAATCGAACATTATCGAGGGGGAATATTTAGGGGATAAAAC
>PWPZ01000042.1 GCA_003556985.1 Bacteroidota bacterium | reverse complement strand
CTCTGTTGCTGGTATGACAGAAACTCAAGGTAGGTACCCGAATTGAAAAGAAAAAGCAGTCCGGCAGCAGGTATTAAGACGGGATGAAATATTAGTGATACTAAACTGGCCAGGGCTGCTTTCATCACAGCTCCTTTCTGAGCCGGGCAACGGGTATATGCAGCTGTTCCCTGTATTTGGCCACGGTGCGGCGTGCAATATTGTAGCCCTTTTCCCTGAGTATAGACACCAGCTTCTCGTCGGTCAAAGGCTTTCTTTTATCTTCCCTGCTGATGCAATCGGCAAGAATATTCTTGATTTCACGGGTGGAGACTTCTTCTCCGGAATCGCGCTGGAGCCCCTCAGAAAAAAATGATTTGAGCGAAAATATTCCGAAGTGGGTCTGGATATATTTACTGTTGGCTACCCTGCTTATAGTGGAAATATCAAGGCCCGTTTTATCGGCAATATTTTTAAGGATCATAGGCTTGAGCCTGGTTTCATCGCCTTCGGCAAAGTATTCCTTCTGATAGTCTATAATTGCGTTCATGGTAAGCAACAGGGTGTTGCGCCTCTGGATTATCGCATCAATGAACCATCTTGCGGAATCAAGCTTTTGTTTCACGAAACTAATAGTATCTCTTTGATCTTTACTTCGCTTGTTTTTTTGCACAGCATAGCTTTCAAGCATATCGGTATAGGTTCGGCTTATCCTCAATTCGGGCTCGTTATGGGAGTTGAGGCTTAATATAAACTCTCCATCCTTCACGTCAAGAATAAAATCGGGTACTATGTGCTGAACGGTATTCTGCATACCATCGCCAAATGAACTTCCCGGCCTGGGATTCAGCTTCAGTATTTCATCAATTGCCATTTTAAGCTCAGTTTCGGTTATGTTCATCCGTTTTATGATTTTATCATAATGTTTCCGGGTGAACTCCTGAAAATGGTCTTTGATGATCTTGCGCGCCAGTGCTGTCTGGGGTTCGGACTGGTTTTTACGTATAATCTGGAGAAAAAGGCACTCCTGCAGATCACGGGCTCCCACCCCGGGAGGATCGAAGTCCTGTATCACCTGAAGTACTTCGTAAAGCTCTTCTTCGGTGGTTGATATATTCTGGGTGAAAGCCAAATCATCAACTATAGCTTCCAGCTTTCTTCTGAGGTAGCCGTCATCATCCATGTTACCCAGTATATACATGGCAAGGATCTCCTGTTTTTCTGTCAGGGAACGCAGCCCCAGCTGGCTTTCAAGATGGCTTTGAAACCCGGTTGAGGCTCCGAGCGGCATTTCCGGTTTTTTGTCGTCGCTGGAATAATTATTTATACTTAGCTTATAGTTTGGAATGTCATCATCTTCCATGTAATCTTCAAGGGAAAACTCCTCATCATTATCACTTGTTTCCGGTTCTTCGGCAGGAGATTCATCAGTCTGGTCATACTCACCCTCTTCGAGCACAGGATTTTCCTCAAGCTCCTTTTTGATCCTTTGTTCCAGCTGCATGGCAGGGATCTCCAGAAGCTTTATCATCTGTATCTGCTGCGGAGACAACTTCTGCAGCAGCTTTTGTTGTAATCTTTGCTTTAACATAAGTGTTATTGATCTCCCCCTTTTGGCTTTTTATGAGATAGATTTGTATCTATCCGCAATTTACTAAATAAATATAACATGATCATTAGTATTTAGAGCTTTGAATTCGTGCCCTAATGTATATTGTCAGAATGCGGCATTTTTAGGTGTCCTGGGAAAAGGCATGACATCCCTGATGTTGCTCATGCCGGTAATAAAAAGCATCATCCTTTCAAAACCCAGTCCGAACCCGGAATGAGGGGCATTGCCAAATTTTCTGGTATCAAGATACCAGCCCAGATCCTCCATGGGGATGTCAAGTTCCTTAATACGTGCTTCAAGTTTATTTATATCATCCTCCCTTTGTGACCCTCCTATTATTTCGCCGATTTTCGGGAACAGCACATCCATTGCGCGAACCGTGTTGCCGTCATCATTCTGTTTCATATAGAAGGCTTTTATTTTTTTGGGATAGCCGGTAATGATGACGGGCTTTTTGAAATGAGCCTCCACGAGATATCTTTCGTGTTCCGACTGCAGATCGCTGCCCCAGTGGGTTGGAAATTCAAAATCGGCACCCGATGACGAAAGTATTTCAACGGCCTCGGTATAGCTAATACGCATAAAATCGGTATTTATTACAGAGTTGAGTCTGCTTATAAGCTCTTTGTCATACATATTGTTAAGGAAATTCAGGTCTTCATGGCAGTGCTCAAGAGCATAAACGGTGAGATATTTAAGAAAATCCTCAGCCAGATCCATATTGTCTTCTATATCATAAAAAGCCATTTCCGGTTCTATCATCCAGAATTCAGCCAGATGCCTCGGAGTATTGGAGTTTTCTGCCCGGAAAGTGGGGCCAAATGTATATATTTCCGATAATGCCAGTGCCCCCAGCTCGCCTTCAAGCTGACCCGACACGGTAAGATTGGTTTCCTTGCCAAAAAAATCTTCCTTGTAATTGATTTTGCCATCCTGGGTTTTGGGCGGATTATTCATGTCAAGGGTTGTTACCCTGAACATCTCACCGGCACCTTCTGCATCGGATCCGGTTATAATGGGAGTATGCAGGTAAAAAAACCCGTTATCGTTAAAATATTTGTGGATAGCGTATGCCATGGCATGGCGTATACGAAATATGGCGCCGAAGGTATTGGTGCGGGGCCTGAGATGGGCGATCTCTCTCAGGAACTCGAGAGAATGGCCTTTCTTCTGCAAAGGATAGCTGGCCGGATCGGCAGCACCGTAAAGTTCTATTGTTTGTGCCTGGATCTCCACGTTTTGTCCGCCCCCGGGGGAAGAAGTTAGAAGTCCGGTTACAGATATGCATGCTCCCGTAGTTATCTGCCTGAGCAGCTCTTCCGGGAATGCCGGCACATCGGCTATTATCTGAATGTTGTTAATTGTAGAGCCGTCATTAAGCGCAATAAAGGCGATCTTTTTGTTACCCCGGCGGGTCCTGACCCACCCTTTAACCGTAATTTCCTTTTCAAATTCATCTGAAGTAAGTGCGTCCTGAATTTTTGTTCTGCTTTTTATACTCATGATCATTGGTTAGTGATAGAAAAATAATTACGTAAAAATAAACTTTTTGGTATAATATTTCGTAAACAGGATCAGCCAAATTTCCAAACCTTCAGATCTGATAACCCTGCTTTACCAAATGGTTCGCTGACCTGTAGTAAGAATGGCAATTATATTACCTGCTTTTAAACTTAATTTACGGACTGCAAATTAAAATTTTCGAGTAATCATGGAAAAAACAGAAAAGGAAATTCTTGTTACCTGGGACTTTACACCGGTGTCAGAGAATGCCCTCGCACATGCATTAAGGATATCCAAATATACCGGTTCTCCTATCAGGCTGTTGCATGTGGTAGAAAATGGTAACGGTACCCGGCATCGGGTCGAAGAGGCAGAGTCAAGGCTCCGGTCCGTTTGTGATGATTTTCTTGCGTCAAACGAGATGAACGTTACTTATGAAGTTTTAACCGGCACTATATTCAATACTATAGGTAAATTTGCAACCGATAATGAGGCCCGCATGGTAATTATGGGAACCCATGGAATTAAGGGCGTCCAGAAGCTAACCGGCAGTTGGGCATTAAAGGTTATTGTGAAAAGCAAAGTTCCTTTTCTGGTTGTGCAGGAAAAACCTTCCGGCAAGCACCGGTTTACCGACATTGTATTCCCAATTGATTTTAAGGCCGAATCAAGGAG
>PWPZ01000143.1 GCA_003556985.1 Bacteroidota bacterium | reverse complement strand
TAGGCGAAAGGCAGTTCAAGTTTGTCAGCAACCATCGCTCCATGGGCAATTGCCCCGGTGGCCACGCCGGATATAAGGGTGACGTCAGGATAATTCTCTCTGATCAGTTCAATAAAAGAATTAATTACGAGAGTTCTGGTTACCGGAAATGACAAAATAAGCCTGTTATCGCAATATATCGGAGATTTCCAGCCTGATGCCCAGAAAAAAGGTTTTGCTGGTTCCAATTTAATTGCTTTAATTTGTAGTAAATGTTTGGCAATGGTCCTTTCTATCTTCTTCATTTAGCAAATGTATAAAGTTTTTTTCAACGAGCGAAAAGTAATCCTTACTCAGGATTTCCTAAAAACCTTTCAGGAAAACCAGGGACTTTTTTATAAGTATCATGAAAAAAACGAACTAAAAGAGCTTTTGCTTGTTTTTCTGGCCCTGAAAAAGATACCCCGGCTTTTTATTTGTCACCCCGATGTGGAAAAACTTTTTGAGGAATTCCGTTCATGTTTCCGGTTTGTGGAGGCTGCCGGCGGACTGGTTAGAAATAGCTCGGGCAGGATGTTGTGCATCAACCGGTTTGATAAATGGGACCTTCCCAAAGGCAAAATTGAAAACGGGGAGTCGGCTGAAGAAGCTGCATTGAGAGAGGTGGAGGAGGAATGTGGCATTAGCGGACTAAGTATTACAACCGAGCTTCAGCCCACCTTCCATACCTATTATGAAAAGTCACTACCCCACCTGAAAAAAACCCGCTGGTTTGAAATGGCTTATAATGGCAGGCAGAAACCAAAACCGCAGACCGAAGAATTCATAACCGAAATTATCTGGGCCGGAGAAAAAGAATTAAAGATAATTCGTAAAAACACCTATCCCTCAATCATAGACCTTCTCACCGAAGCCGGGGTAATTACCTGAGTTCCCTGCGCGAACGCATCGTCCTGAACAAATACAACTCAAAATCTTCCGCCGGCGAAGGCGCAGGAGCCATCAGAACAGTTCCGTCCCTGTCGATCAGGTAATAACTGGGGAACATCCTGACATCATAATCCTTCAATATTGATGGCTGATCTCCGTAATACAGGAAATCCCAGTCATAATCATTTTTACCAAGGAAATCCACCATTGCCTGGTAATCCCGGTCAATGAGCACCGTCACTATTTTAAGGTATTCTCCATGGTCGTCATTGAGGCGGTCAAGTATTTGATATTCCGAAAGGCAACTGTAACTGGTCGCCGTGCAGAAGTTAAGGTAAACATAATGCCCCCGGAAGTCCTTTAGCCCCTTCATTGTCCCTTCCCGGTCCCTGAGCATAAATCCGGGAGGTTCAAATCCTGGTAACAGCCGGGTGACTTTTTCCCGGATATGTGAGGCAATACGGGAATGCTCGGGATAAACAGTGCCGGCAGCCAGTGAATCAAGAACCACAAGCAAACCTGACCGGGAAAAATCAGAGCCGTAAAAGGCATCATGCAGCCCTTTCAGAACCACCAGCTCAAGTAACCGCCCCCTGCCAAGAACAGTGTCGGATTGCAGGGTAGTCATAAGGGAGGAAAGACTGTTGCGTTTGTTGATATCATTAAAAATCCGGTTCCCCCTGACAGTCCGCGAAAAAAACAAAAAATAACGATCATAAACCTGGTTAAACAATTCCATGTAGGCAGGATTATCATAAAGCACTGGTTCATGGCGGAACCAGGTTTCGGAAAGACTGCGGGCAGTCCTGGCCCGGGCAATGCTTTCCAGCTGTGCCATTTTATATTTTCTGTAGCTGTCAAACCAGGAATGCTGTATCCCTTCAAAGTGGAAGTCCATTTCTGCCGTTACCGAATCAATAAAGCTCACGGCCTGATCTTCGGTCATGCGTGCAAGTGATCCGTGGAAAAGGGGATCATACATTTCATCAAAGTTACTGATGAGTGCATTCAGCTCCGTACTGTCGTGGTTGACAACGGCAATATGGGTGGGTATGCCTTCAAAATAAGGATTAAGCCTTTCATGAGGCGCTTTTTCTGTTTTTGGAGGCAAAACGATCCTGTATTCCTTACCATCCTCAACAAACATGTAAAGAAAATACCGTCCGGTATGGGAAAATATAAACAAAGGTGTATCTCCGGGATCAAATTCCAGGGAGAACTCGTCATTCGGGTCGACCGAAAACCTGAACCGTTCCTTTTCGGTAAAACTGATCTGATCGGTCCATGAATAAAATATCAATTCTTCACCGGCATATCCGGGAGCACTCCCGGAAATAACCACCGTACCGTTCTGCAGTGCCCCTGAGGCAGCAAAGACAGTAAGCCAGATAAATGTGAAGACAAATAAAATCGCTTGCATAGAAACTCCTTACGGATCAAACGTCATTAATTCTCACCCCTTCAGGCACAAACCTGGAAGCATCTCCGCCATTTCTTATAATATCGCGCACAATAGTGGAATTGATAAAGGTATGGTCAGGCCGGGTAAGTAAAAATACAGATTCTATATTCTCCGACATGGCTTTGTTTACCTGGGCTATGGCCCTTTCAAATTCAAAATCGGCCGCAGTACGTAACCCGCGAAGAATGAATGATGCTTTTTTTTCCCGGCAAAAATCTACGGTTAAGCCGCTGAACCAGGCAACCTCAACGGCAGGTTCATCCCTGAAAACATTTTCAATCCACTCAATCCGTTTTTCCAAAGGGAAAAATCCTTTTTTCTCAGAGTTATATCCGATTGAAATTATGATCCTGTCAAAAATTGACAACGCCCTCAACACCAGTGACTCATGGCCTATAGTAAAAGGATCGAAAGAGCCGGGAAAAACAGCAATATTATGCTTCATAAGACATTAAATATCATAAGTGAATATTTATATAAATAGCTGGCCTGACTAATCTTATCATTATTTTACCCATGCCTTTTTGTGTGACTTTGTAAATGCATTTTTACGTGACCTGGCAAATGGATTATCCAGGGTATTGAATGTAAATGTATATGATTTTTTTTTATCCTAAAATACACAAATGAGGGATTCATGGAAACCCTCATCAATCGATTTTCCTCATAAATACAACATTGCCAAATACCACATTCACCTGTACATCAAGATGAGGCATGTCAGGATCATAATCATCCGACCGGTAAGTTCCCTTTCCAAAAAGCGGCAGATTCCATCCCGGCATCTGGACCCTTGCAAATACGCCTTCACTATTTATTTTTACGGGAAAACCGGCAGGCAGATAAACAGTGCTTCCCGAAAAGACACTGGTTATGGTAAGACCGGTAATTTCACCGGGAATTTCCATTTCGGTCAGATCAAAGACAGATTGGGCAAAAACAAGCTGGTAGTTATTGAGAAGCTCACAGGAGGCATCGATTTCAACCGATTTAAAAAAAACCTCATTTTCACCGGCAACAACCGGCCAAAGTGAAAAACTCCCAAACATTATCTTCAATCCAAGTAAAACAAAGAACATTCCGGCAAGAATCTTAAACAGGGGTAAATTAAAATTCAAAATCACCCTTGCAAGCAAAAAAATGCCCGTGAACATAAGGAATATACCCCAAAATGAAAGATTATCCATGTAAACAAACAGGATTAATAACAGATAGAGTACCTCAGGGTCTAATCGGCCATATCAGCAGCAAAAGGTTCTTTTACTTTTTCCCGGAGAAGGGCAATGTCAAGAACATCAATAATGGTCCTGACATAATGGAGGGTAATGCCTTTGAGATACATTTCATTGATTTTTTCAATGTCTTTTTGGTTGTCTTCAGAGATAATAACATGATTGATATTTGCCCTTTTTGCCGCAAGTATCTTTTCCTTTATTCCGCC
>PWPZ01000161.1 GCA_003556985.1 Bacteroidota bacterium | reverse complement strand
GAGGAGGATGCGGACCGCGAAGTGGTCAGGATCCGCGGCGAGCGTGACGCCCTGAGGTCAGCCGCAGATTTTCCTGTTGACTTCCTTCCGGTTGAAAAGGTAAAGGCAGTAGGAGACCTTGATAGTGTCGGGGGCCTGCAAAGGGCTGATCTTATTGTTGTTTATGCTGCCGGTGGCGGCAGCGGTATTTTTGATGCACTGCTTGGTATGGGTAAGGATATGATGTTTTTCTGCCGTCATAAATCTGGTCCTGTCTACCTGTGGTGCGAGATAATAAGTCCCCGCTACCTCAGGCGGCACACTGACGAGCACTCCATTCCCGGTATCGGCTTCAATGATGTGGTTATAGACAGCTACGATGAGATGCTCTGGAGGCTCAGGTCGCTTTGCGGACTCAAAAACACACTGAATACTGATATCATTGCGATTGGAGGGGCAGCGGCATGGTCGCAGCCGGCTGATGTTATCGGGAAGCATGTAAGCGAAAAATACAGGTTCAATATCCATGAATTTTCCTATGATGATCTGGGCAAACTGATTATTGAGGCAATGGCCGATGAAGCAACGGTTTCAAGGGCCCGAAGAAAAGCAGCTGATTACCTCCGGGATAGCGGTGTGAGTCTTGAAACCAATCGGGAGTTTGTCGATAATTGCTTTGTCCTTGAAGATGTATTCAAAAGGCTGATGGAGAAATTCAATTGCAGGGCGATAACCATCAACCATTGCATGGGTACGATAATGCCGCTTTCTGGGACAGCAGCCTGCCTGACCCTGGGACTACTCAATGATGCCGGCTACCTGGCTTTCTGTGAATCCGATTTTGTTGTTGTACCTGCGGGAATACTGATGGCGAACATTTCCGGGAAACCGGTATTTTTCTGTAATCCCACCTATCCTCATGGCGGTATCAAAACAATTTCGCACTGCACTGCGCCAAGAAGGATGGACGGGAAAAACCTGGAACCGGCAAGGATACTTACCCATTTTGAATCTGATTACGGGGCGGCTCCGAAGGTTGAAATGAGAATTGGACAGAAAATCACGAATATTATTCCCGATTTTTCATTCAAAAGGTACATCGGGCTGCCCGGCAGGATCCTTGAGAACCCGTTTATGCCCATCTGCCGTACCCAGATCAATATCAGCTATGATTGCGACGATCTGCTGCTGGCTGAAAAGATGCCGGGCTTCCACTGGATAACCGTTTACGGTGATTATCTGAAGGAGAGTGAGTATGCTCTTAAAAAGATAGGGATTGAGCAGGAAAACCTTGTGTGAACGGATAGCCTTGAATCAGAAAATCTCTTTCTGGTTAATCCTGATAAAGTGAAAAGCTTGCAAGTGATTCTTGAAGTGACTAAAGAAAAACCAGATAGAATGAGAATTCAATAACAATTTTTTAAAAATCAGATTAGCTTATTGTCAAATCAGGATATCTTTCGTACTTCTTAAAACATATCTGTATGAGTTCATTTCAAAATGCCGCAAAGTGGGCTTTACCCGGACTTCTGGTCTTTCCTCCTTCCTGGGATCTAAAAACAGAAAGTGGTGATTATCCCGATAAGCCAAATATCGTTTTTATCATTGCTGATGATATGAACTGGGATGATTGTGGTGCTTGCGGGAATCCGAATATCCGCACTCCAAACATCGACAGGCTTGCAAATGAAGGAATAAAATTTACCAATGCCTTTTTAACCACCAGTTCATGCAGCCCCTCAAGGGCAAGTCTTATTACGGGTATGTATCCTCACCAGACAGATGCCGAGAAATTGCACTGGGCAATTCCCGCCGATAAGATCACTTTTGTGGAAAAGCTGCGAGAGGCCGGTTACTGGACCGCACAGGCTGGTAAGTGGCATATGGGAGATCATATAGTGGACAGATTTGATTTTCTTGCTTCCGAAAAAGCTTTCAGTGAGAAACTGAAGAATGAAGAAGCACTTGATCTGCCCTCTTCTGACGGTAGCGGGAGTCACCTTTGGATACCCACATTAAAACATCGCCCGAAAAACAAGCCATTCTTTCTTTGGTTTGCAGCAGATGATCCTCATCGACCTTATTATGAGGGCATTATTCCTCAGCCTCATAGTCCCGAAGATGCTATTATCCCACCTTACATGCCTGACGAACAGGAGGTTAGAAAAGACTTTGCCCTCTATTATGATGAGGTATCAAGAATGGACGATTATATTGGTCAGATTTTGGATGAACTTGAAAGGCAGGGTACCCTCGAAAACACTGTTGTTCTGTTTATAAGTGATAATGGCCGCCCTTTTCCACGTGACAAGACCACTATGTATGATGGAGGAATAAAAACACCATTTATCCTTCATTGGCCTGATGTTGTAAGACCTGGTACTGTTTCCTCCTCAATGGTAAGTGCTGTTGATATTGCCCCCACGTTTTTAAAGCTTGCAGGTATAGAGGCCGGAGATAGTTTTGTTGGGAAGGATTTCAGCCGGATACTTACAGATCCCGACAAAGAGATCAGGGAATATATCTTTGCACAGGCACACTGGCATGGTGACCGGAGATCCATTACCAAACAGAAGATGGCCCAGGCCAGGGAAATTTGATTATTAGTAAAATAAACCGTTTGCTCATACTTTAAAATTACCTATGAACAAGATTAATATTTCCGGGGGACTGGTCTCTGCTTTTTTGGGAGTTACATGTTCCGGATATACTTCCGGCCCCGCAGCCGAAAAGGGAAACGACACCAGGCCCAATATCATTTTTATTTTTACTGATGACCAGAGGTGGGATGCTCTTGGATATGCCGGGAATGAAATTATTCATACTCCTGAAATGGATAAACTGGCAAGGGACGGTACCTTTTTTCAACATGGGATTTCAAGCAGCCCGATCTGTTCGGCCAGTCGTGCCAGCGTTTTTACCGGTTTATATGAGCGGACACATAAATATACTTTTCAAAGCGGCGATCTCAGGAAAGAGTATATGGAAAATTCTTATCCGCAGCTATTGAATGAAGCAGGCTATTACACAGGATTCTTTGGGAAGTTTGGGGTTAATTATGCTTCTAAGGATAAGTTGTTCGATGTGATTGATGATTATGACAGAAACAACCGGTATAACGATTACCGCGGTTTCTTTTATAAAACAATCGATAATGACACTGTACATTTAACGCGCTATACTGGTCAGCAGGCTCTGGATTTTATTGATACGGCACCGGCTGGCCGGCCCTTTTGCCTGTCCCTTAGCTTTAGTGCCCCACATGCGCATGACAGTGCTCCATTGCAGTATTTCTGGACCGAGGCGTCGGATCATCTGTACCAGGATATAGAGATGCCTGGTCCGCAGCAGGGAGAAGATAAATACTTTTACCAGCAGCCTGAACCTGTTCGTGAGGGGTTTAACCGTACCCGCTGGTACTGGCGCTTCGATACACCAGAAAAATATCAGCACAGTGTGAAAGGTTATTATCGTATGATATACGATATAGATCTGGAAATTGCCAAAATAAGAGAAAGACTAGATGAAAAAGGCCTGGATGAAAATACAATCATAATATTAATGGGTGATAACGGATATTTTCTTGGTGAACGGCAACTGGCCGGGAAATGGTTGATGTATGATTACTCAATCCGTGTACCTCTGATAATTTATGACCCCCGGGTAAAAGATTCAGGTGATATCACTGAGATGGCATTGAATATAGACATCCCCTCAACAATACTCGATTATGCAGGTGTTGAAATTCCGTCGGAGTGGCATGGCAAAAGCCTTGTTCCCCTGATTTCGCGCAATAAGGGTGATTGGCAGAGGGATACCATATTAATCGAGCATCTGTGGGAATTT
>PWPZ01000276.1 GCA_003556985.1 Bacteroidota bacterium | reverse complement strand
TGATGTTTCTGTCATGCCATAACCTTCAAGAACGGGAATGCCCACGTAATTGAAAAACTTGTCGATATGAATTGGTAATGCTCCGCCGCCAGAGATGGTAGCTGTAAGTGAACCGCCGGCTCCAAGTCTGATCCTTTCCAGAACCGCGGCATTGAAAAATCCGTACCAGGGCAGTACCAGTAACCAGCGCACAATGTGAAACGGCGTTAGGACCGTCCTTTTCCATAAGGGAAGGGAACGAAGTTTAAGAGATTTACCGGTCAGGAAATATTCCGATTCTTTATATTGCCTTGAAAGGAAATAGGCTATATGAAAAAGTATCTGGCGGACAGGATGGGAAGTTTTAACCCCCTTTTTTATCTTTTCATGCAACTTCTCCCATAATCGAGGGGCAGAAGCCATGAAGGTGGGTTCGACATTCCTCATGTCTTCACCCAGTGTCAGGATACTGGAATAATAGGTGCAGCCTCCGAAGCTAATGGTGTACATTTCAATAACACGCTCAAAAATATGCCATATTGGCAATACCGATAGCAGCCGGTCGTTACAGTTGTGACTTCCGGGAATGCTTTTGATCTGCGAAATCATATTGGCATGAGTAAGCATAACCCCTTTGGGATGGCCGGTCGTTCCGGAAGTATAAATTAACGTGAACAGGTCGTCGGGTCTTATTCCTTCAATACGTTCCTCTGCGCGCCTGTCTCCTTTTTCTCTCAACCTGGCTCCCAGGTGGCAGACATCTTTCAGTTTTCTTACTCCGTTGCCAGCATTTCCTTCCGGATCCAGAAGAATTATTTCACGCAATCCGGGTAACAATTTACCCAGCCGCAGCAGCCTGTCCTGAAGTTGCTCCGTTTCAACGAAAGCCACTTTTATATTGGCATGATCAATTATGTAAATCAGTTCGGGATCGGAAACATCACGCCCTCTTGGCACATCTGCGGCACCGCAAAGCTGTACCCCGTAGTCAGACAATATCCATTCCAGCCGGTTGTCGCCAAATAGTCCCACATGTTCACGTGCCTGAACTCCAAGCTCAATCAGGCCGGTTGCAAGGTCAAGACCCTGCTGGTATAGCTCACGGTAGGAAACAGGGATCCAGTCAAGAGCGCTTTTGCGTGTGGCAAAGGCGGGAAGAGCATCAAACTTCTCTGATGCTTCCCGGTACAGCAGGGCAAGATTTTCAGTTTTAATACGAGACATAAGCTTTTATGTAACCCGGTTTATGGTACTTTTTTATACCGGAATTATGATTTATCTGACATAAAGGAAATGGGCCTGTTTAATACTATTTAAATATAAAAACCAGTCAACAGATAATTCCTGAATTTATATTACTTTATTATTTAAACAATTGTAAATATATTAATATTAGCATACATTGCAAAAGGTGTTAAATTTTTTTTATGTATGGGGATTGATGTACCCAAAATTCCGCCAAAAATAATTAAATCGCGATTATTTCAAAAATCAGGAGCTGGAAAACCGCAATTATTTCAAAAACCAGGAGCTGGAAAACCGCAATTATTTCAAAAATCCGGAATTGGAAAACCGGGTAATTCTTTCAAATGCAAGTTTTGAACTAATTATTGCCATGGGAAGGCCGGCCCCGGGAACAGTTGACGCCCCCACATAAAAAACATTCCTGAATTCCTCATCGAAATTGGCAGGCCGCAATGCTCCTATCTGACTCATATTGTGAGACAGGCCCAGTCCGATTCCCCGGTGCAGGTTAAACTGCTCCTGCCATTCAAGAGGGGTATAGATGGTTTTTGAAACAATTTCAGGAACAATATCCTTATTTATCCGCTTTGAAAAATCGTTAATGATGCTGTTTACCACAGTATGCTTGTCTCCCCAGTCCTGCTTATATTGAAGATTGGGAACGGGGCACACGAAAAAAATACTTTCACAGCCATCGGGTGCACAGTCCGGGTTAAATTTGGACAGCACATTCACATAATAATAGGGTTTTTGAAGTGAATCGGGGTTACGGGGAATACTGGAAGAGTATTCCTCGTAGTTTGTTCCAAGGTAATAATTATGGTGACTCACCTGGGGCAGCTTGCATTTAATTCCAAGGTAAAATGTAAGGTAGCCCATTGTCCAGTTCATTTTATCAAGCCTGGCTTCGGAAAAAGCCTTCCTTTTAAATATGCTGCCCCTGAACACGGCAGCATCAGCGTTTACAAGCACAATGTCGGCAGACCACTTATTGCCCGACCTGTCAACAAGGCAGTTCAGCTTGTTTCCTTCAGCCTCATAATCAACAATTTCAGTATTGTACGTTATAGATACCTTTTCCTTTTTTAACTCTCTGACCAGTCCTTCCACAATTTTATACATCCCTCCTTCCACATTGTAATACCCGTCGTGCCGGAATTCGGTATGCGATAACAGGGTATAGACGGCCATGGTATCAAATGGCGTGCGGCCCAGGAAAAAGGCCACCAGTGAAATTATCTGACGTGCCTCGGCCGAAGAGAAGTTCTTTTTGACATGCTGCCAGAAGCTCCTGAACAGAACAGGGATATGGACCGGGTTAACCCTCATCAGGGCAAATAAATAAGAGAGCTTTGAATCAAAATTATTCCTGATCACCAGATCTACCGTGTCATCAAATAATTTGCCCGAATTCCTCAGGTATTTTGTCATTTTGGCTTCAAATCCGGGCTCAACATCTTTGAATTGTTCCGCAAGCTTCTTAATATCTTTGTAAAGATGGTAAATTTTCGGATTGCCACTGAAATTAACCGTATACAATGGATCAAGTTCAAAATACCTGAAAGGGAGTTCGATATTGCAATCTCTTGCAAACTCTTCAAACTCATATGACATGCTGAAAAAACTGGGTCCGGTATCAAAGGTAAAACCATCTTTCTTTACCTGGTTCAACCGTCCCCCGGCCTGGGAATTTTTTTCAATGATCTCCACCTTGTAACCTTTTGTGGCCAGACGCAAAGCCGTTGCCAGTCCCCCCAGTCCGGCTCCCACTAACAGTACATTCCTGTTCATATTATTTTTTTTTAATTTTTTGATATCCCACCCCGGCTCCCGGCCAATGTTTCCATTCTGTCGTTCCAATACATAATTCCTGCACCATTTTCCCGGTCCCCGGTTCCTGATCACGATACATATCTGCAGCTTTCTGCCTCACTGTTTATTCCCCGTTATTATTCTTCTCTAAGGTATTAACCGTCCTTTCCAGCGGTACTGCTTATAATATTTATTGATAAGTGCCCTGTACAGAAAATACCCCAGTGCCAGTTGCTGCGGTATAAGGTATAACAGGTTAAACAGTATATTTTGCCTGCTTACAATCGAAATAACAACCCTTGTCATTACTACGGCTGTTAGATATAAAACAAAAACATAAGTTCCGAAAACCAGATACACAGGAATAAAACCCAGTGTGGTAACGATCCAGAAAAGAAATGAAAACAAAAATGAATTGCCGAAAAAAGAGGTTACATTCCTGGAAAAACCATTTGCTGCTTCCCCGAAGGACTTATACATCCTGCAACTGATCTCATCGTTACCGGTCAAACAGCCGGTTTTCACCCCTTTCTCTTTGAAATAACGGGCAATCTCTATGTCTTCCACCCTGTTACCCCGGACTTTCTTATGAGGCATCAATTCCCGGTATTTTGATGCTTTAAAAAGCATGAACTGGCCGTTTGCAGCGGCGAGTGATTTATAACCGGTTTTCCGGACAAGAAAAAGCGGTAAAAGGGAAAGCAAAATATAGTTCATAACGGGAACGGCTATCCTCTCTCCGGTTGTAACCATGATCTGGGAGGGGAAAACAGAAAGCAATCCAAGTCCGTATTTTTCAGAT
>PWPZ01000077.1 GCA_003556985.1 Bacteroidota bacterium | reverse complement strand
TATTCCGGGAGCAACCCTCGATGAGAATCAGACCATTTTCGACATGAAGATGGGAGATTTCAATAAGGTTAATGAACTCAACATGAACGGCACCGTATGCCCTTCAATAGTGTTCGGAGAGGCAATGGCCCGGGCAGGCAAAGGAAGCATAATCAATATATCGTCAATGGCATCAGGGTCGGCCATCACAAGAGTGCCTGGTTATTCGGTGGCAAAGAACGGGGTGGAGATCTTCACCAAGTGGCTGGCTGCCGAGCTGGCATTGAAATTCAACGAAAAGATCAGGGTCAACGCGATTGCCCCCGGCTTTTTTCTGGGCGACCAGAACAGGGCCGTTCTCATTGACCCGGATGGCAATTACACCGAAAGAAGCAAAAAGATCATTGCCCGGACACCCATGAAACGGTTCGGCGATATAACCGAACTTAACGGACTCGTACAATTCCTTTGCAGTGATTCGGCAAGTTTCATTACCGGAACGGTAATACCCGTAGACGGAGGCTTCAGTGCCTTCAGCGGTGTTTAAACCGGGTGGCATGAACTCACCTTACACGAGGTTTATTAACGAACCATAAATTAACTGAAATGGCATTTGAAAAAACATGGCGCTGGTTCGGACCGGATGATGCAGTTAAGCTGGCTGATTTACAGCAAATGGGTATCGAGGGAGTTGTTACCGCCCTGCATCATATACCCAATGGTGAGGTGTGGACGGCTGAAGAGATCATGAAGGTCAAATCGCTAATCGAAGAGCATGGAATGAGGTGGAGCGTAGTGGAAAGTCTCCCGGTCTCCGAAGGCATAAAAACCAGGTCGGCCAATTACGACCGGCTCATTGCCAACTACCGGGAATCATTGCGAAATCTGGGCCAATGCGGAATCGACACGGTAACCTATAACTTTATGCCGGTCCTCGACTGGGTGCGCACGGATCTTCATTTCAAACTGCCTTCGGGCGGAGAAGTGATGCTTTTCGATTTTCCAACTTTCGTGGCGTTCGATGCATTTATACTCGGCCGGCCCGGGGCTGAAAAAGATTATCCCCCGGCAATTCTGGAAAAGGCGAGGAAAAAATATAACTCGATGTCACACACGGAGGCAGAAACCCTTGCCCGGAACATCATTGTAGTAAGCCAGGGATTTATTGACGGAGCAGTTGGTAATTCATCGGATGATTACAAAAAAGCATTTCTTGAATATATAAACAGCTACAGGGATATCGACAGGCAAAAATTCCGTTCGCACCTTGCCGGTTTCCTTGAAGAAGTTGTTCCTGTGGCCGAAGAAAACGGTGTAAACCTGTGTATACATCCCGACGATCCGCCTTTCCCGGTTCTTGGACTGCCCCGGATAGTAAGCACCGCAGAGGATATCGAATGGATAATTAATCAGCATGATTCGCTTTCCAATGGCTTTGTTTTCTGTACCGGATCACTTTCTGTTGCCAATAATGACAGGCTGGAGAAGATCATTGAAACTTGCGGACACAGGATCCACTTTTTGCATCTGCGTAATAATGTATTGCTTCCCGAAAACTGCTTCCATGAATACGGCCATATCTTCGGGTGTGTGGATATGTACGGAGTGATGAAACTCCTTTTACAGGAGCAGCACAGACGCATCAGAACAGGCCGCCGGGATACCCGCATGCCCCTTCGTGCCGATCATGGAATAAAGATGCTTGATGACTATGGTCGTGAAGCCAATCCGGGCTACCCGCTTATCGGGAGGATGAAGGGGCTTGCAGAGCTTACCGGACTTGAAACGGGCATTGAAAGAGCGCTTATTGAGGAAACAGATGTTCCAGTACCAGTCAAATAACCTGAACTTCTGCGGGAATAATCTTACAACCGGCCTCTATCTTTTTACGGTTGGACCGAAAATGGCTTTCCTCAGGTATCATTTCAGGTACCGTGCGAGTATTTCCCTGAATTTATCCTGCATAAAAGGCTTGGGAATATAACCGTCAAAACCTTCTTTGAGTAACTTTTCCCTGTCTCCTGAAAGGGCGTGGGCGGTAAGTGCAATTACTGGCAATGAAGGCCTGATTTTCTTAATCATCTTTGTGGCCGTATTCCCGTCCATGACCGGCATTTTAATATCCATCAAAACAAGATTGAGAGCGGGGTTCTTTTCAACCAGCTCAACTGCCTCCTTTCCGTTAACGGCGTGGATGACCTGGGGACCGGAATTGCCTATAATTTCTCTTATAAGCAAAAAATTGCTTTCCTCATCCTCGGCTACCAGCAGTTTCTTTCTGCCATTGGGAATCAGGCTTTCACTTTTGGCTTCTTCACTTTTTTCGGCCGGCCTGTAAGGTATGCTGAAAGTAAATATGCTCCCCGATCCGGGCACCGATTCCATCCATATCCGGCCGCCAAGAGATTCAATAAAAGCCTTTGAGACCGGCAGTCCCAGTCCGAGCCCCCCCCGCTTCATGGAAATATCGGTAGCGGTCTGGTGAAATCTCTGGAAAATCTTATCCTGCATTTCCGGCTCCACCCCTATACCGCTGTCGGATACTGATAAATGAAGGAAACCGTTGTCTTCCCTGCAACTGACTTCTACCCTGCCCTTATCGGAAAATTTAATGGCATTATCTATCAGGTGGGAAAGCACATATTCGAGTTTCTGGGCATCTGACAGGATCACGGCATTCCCGCACTTCTGATCGGGGCTGATATCCAGGTCGATCCCTTTCATCATGGCGCTGTCACGGTATCCGGCTATTACCCCTTCAAACAGTCTGCCGAGATCGACTTCGGACTCGGATATTTCCAGCTGTCCTGTTTCAATGGTTGACATATAAATGATGTCTTCAACTACCCGGATCAACTGGGAACTGCTCATACGAATAACGTTGATGCAATTACTAACCTGGTCTTCGGAAATACCTGTATCCATAAGAATATCAGAGAAACCGGTAATTGCATTCAGGGGGGTCCTTATTTCGTGTGAAAGGTTGTTCAGGAAGGCCGTCTTTAACCGGTCGCTCTGCTCGGCCTTCTTAAGTGCAGCCTTTATTTCCTCTTCTGCTTTTTTGCGGTCGGTTATATCACGGGCAATACCTTCAATAGCTAACAGCCTGGAATCTTTATCACTGACATATACAATTTTATGCTCCGACCATAGCAGGCTTCCGTTCTTTTTTGCCAGGCGCATAATTACAGTCTCTTCCGGACTGATATTTCCCTCACGTATGGTTTTGAGAATTTCCCTGTCACCGGGATGAACAATTTGTTCCGCGAGATCCGGATCATTATAAAATTCTTCGGGAGAATAGCCGGTCATCGTGGTGAAAGCCGGACAGACATATGAGAATTTCTGTTCCGGAACAAGTTCATACCGGTACAGGAGATCGCTGGCATTTTCAGCAAGTTCCCGGAACCGTGCCTCGCTTTCCCTGAGTGCCTGCTGGGAGGCCAGGGCCTGGCGCTTGAGCTCCGCCAGCTCCAGTGCCCGTTTTACCGCAGAGCCAAGCCGCTTTACATCCTCCTTTATAACGTAATCGGTGGCACCTTTTTTCATGCATTCCACGGCAGTTTCTTCATTTATTGAGCCGGTATGCATTATAAAGGGGGTCAATGGTTCTTTTTCCAGGGCAATTCTCAAGGCGGAAATTCCGTCAAAGCCAGGCAGCTGATAATCGGCTACTATCACATCCGGCCTGAATTCATCAAGTGCGTTCAGGAATTCCTCCCTGTTCTCAACCTTCATGAATTTGCAGTTTTCCAGGGTATTTGAAATTGCCCTTTGCGCAAGGTCAGCATCGGTGGGCAAATCCTCAAGTATCAAAATTTTATTGATCTGTTTCATTTCATACGAACAAACTATTGATATTGTTTTTAGGTTAATCAAGAGATCGGAAGAG
>PWPZ01000066.1 GCA_003556985.1 Bacteroidota bacterium | reverse complement strand
ATGATGTCATTCGATGTAATTTCTGGTGCCGTCTGATCTGCCTCCGGGGTTACACCGCCCCTGACTTTTCCCTCTGAGGGCCCGTCTTTTTCCGGTTCCTGTTTTTCTTCCGTGGAATTATCTTTTCCGCCGTATTTTGCAGCGCCTTCGGCATGTGGCTTGCCGGAGGCAGGGCTTTCAAGATATCTCAGGATATCCACCCTGGTAATTCTTCCGTTTTCCCCGCTTCCTTCAATTTTATCAAGCTCCCCGGCAGAAACATTTTCTTTCCGGGCAATATTTCTCACCAGGGGGGTGAGAAATTTTCCGGAAGGAGTTTGTCGCGGCATTTCCTGTATCTGCTCTGATACGCCATTTTCATCGTTATGTGCGGTTGCCGGTTGTTTGCCGTCGGAAGCGGCAGTTGAGGTGATCCGCTCCACCTCTTTCTGAACTTCATCCATTCCGGGGGTCCCTGTATCTGCCTCTGTATCTATTACGGCAAGAATATCACCAACTGAATATATTTCACCTTCGTTAGACAGTATTTTTGAAACAACCCCCTTTGCAGGTGAAGGTATCTCGGAATCAACCTTGTCGGTGGCGATTTCTACCAGTGGCTGATCTTCTTCCACCAGACTGCCTTCACTGACCAGCCATTTTGTAATGGTGGCCTCAATAATTCCCTCGCCCATTGCGGGGAGTGTGAGTTCAATTTTTGCCATGACAAAGATTAAATAATAAATATCTGCAATGGATACAAAATTAATCTAAAACTGTTCAAACCGAATTTCAGAATGGCCTCTGCTGACTATTAAAGGTTTCAGGAATGCTGCAGAAAACTATTTCCCTTCCGGCTCCCTGGCACGCAGCATGATCATTCTTACAATGCTTGCTATTACGGCGGTCAGTATTGCAAGGGGGAGTATGGTCGCTATTTTCACGTACCAGTCGGTATTCAGCATGGCATAAACAATCAAAATTGCAATGCTTCCAAACAAGAGGCCCCTCAGGGCTGCGGTAATATCGGGTGGATCTTTGTAGCCGCCGGTAAGGTAAATGGACACGATCCAGACTATGATCAGTGCCGGGATCAGTATCAGGTTGCTTTCCTCGGGATATCCGTAGCCCGATATGGAAAGATGATTCTCCCAGTTTGCCGGGATGAGCAAATAACCTGCACAAATAGCAGCAGCATCAAAGGCGGGCAGCATTATCCGGCTGAGCATTCTTCTGGCAATAGACAGTCCGGCACGAAACCAGATAGCAATATAAATCATTGACATCAATAAAAATGAACCAGGAGAATCAAAATGTTTTCTGGCATATATTATCATTGCCCTGTAAAATATCAGCACATAGTTAATGCTTGATTTGCGGGTGCTTTCGCCTTTATAGTGAATTATGGAGGTTTCGGGATAATACCATATACTGTAATTATTCTCAAGAAGTCGCAATGACAGGTCAATGTCTTCTCCGTACATAAAAAAATCCTCGTCAAACCACCCGGCCTTATCCAGTGCTGTTTTTCTGGTAAAGAAAAATGCCCCGGTAAGCACCTCAATTTTATGCGTTTTTTCTTTATCCAGGTGTCCGAGGTAATAACGGCCAAAAATTTTTGAGTGGGGGAACAATGCCGTGAGTCCGCTGATCTTATAAAATGCAACCATCGGACTGGGTATCGACCGCTTTGATTCGGGCAGGAATTTTCCGTTCCTGTCGAACATTTTGACTCCCATGGCGCCGGCTTCAGGATGGTTATCCATAAACCCGATGCATTTTTTGAACGTATCTTCTTCAACCAGGGTGTCGGGATTAAGGAACAGTACGTACTCCCCCTTTGCATAGGGGAGCGCCTGGTTGTTTGCCCTGGAAAATCCCAGATTTTCAGAATTTCTGATAAGGTTCACACCCGGGAATTTTTTTGCGACCATGTTGGCCGAGCCATCCGGTGATTTGTTGTCAACAACAAAAATTTCCGATTCAATCCCCGTAGCTGCTTTTTGGACAGACAAGAGCGATTGTTCCAGAAACTTTTTAACGTTGTAGCTTACAATTATTATGGAAAGCTTCATCACTTGGTCAATGGGGGTTTGTAAAAAACCGGACGCATAAAGATAGAAAAAGGTTTTGTTTTTTACGGTATCCCCTTTACCTGAGATTTTTTTTAATGGCTTTTGCAAGCCTTTTTATTCCTTCGGCATTCATCTCTTTTGATGCAAATGAGAAGTTCAGTCTCATGGTATTTCTTCCGCATCCGTCGCAATAAAAGACATTTCCGAGAACAAAGGCAACTTTCTCCCTGATGGCCTGCATAAAGAGTTCTTCCGCATCCATATACTCCGGGAGTGTCAGGAAGAGGAACAATCCTCCTTCAGGTTCGGTCCAGCTGACACCGGGGGGCATGTATTCCTTAAGGGCAGATAGCATTATATCTCTTTTTTCACGATACATTCCGGTGATCTTTCCAAGATGGGAGTCGAATATACCCGATTCCAAATAGCGGGCAGCAATTTTCTGAACAAAAGGCGAGGTGCAGAGGTCGGCTGTTTGTTTTGCAATAACGATCTTGTCAATAATTTTTTCGTGGGCAATAAGCCACCCGATCCGGAATCCGGGAGCCAGAATTTTGGAAAATGTTCCGATGGATATTACCTGCCCGGAATTATCCATGGCGTAGATCATCTTACGGG
Organism: Bacteroidota bacterium; assembly: GCA_003556985.1. Lineage (GTDB taxonomy): Bacteria > Bacteroidota > Bacteroidia > Bacteroidales > PUMT01 > PXAP01. The sequence continues at coordinate 12,091 of PWPZ01000066.1, read as the reverse complement.
ATTTGCCCTCGAACCGGAGTTCCCGGTACGGACTGTCTTCCACGATAAGAATATCGTATCTCCTGGCAATATCAATTATTTCCTGTCTCCTTGATTCAGGCATGGTTATACCTGCAGGATTTTGAAAGTCGGGTATTATATAGATGAATTTGGGCTTTTCGCCGAAAGCCTTCATCTTTTTGAGCTTTTCTTCCAGAAGGTCGGCCCGTAATCCGTCTTTGTCGAGACTGATACCCTCCATTCTGGCTCCGTAATAACTGAATGCGCTTATCCCGCCAAGATAGGAGGGTAAGCCGCAGATAATCTTATCGCCCGGGTTAATGAAGACTTTGGGTAGCAAATCCAGGGCCTGCTGGGAGGCGGTGGTGATGATGAGATTTTCAATCCCTATTTCCAGACCCTGTTTCCGGTACCTTTCAACAAGTAGTTCCCTCAGGTGAACGTCACCCTCGGTAAGTCCGTACTGGAGGGCCTGCCGGGCATCATCCGATTCGAATAATTCACACACTATCTTCTTGAGCTCTTCAACCGGGAAGGATTCGGGCGAGGGTAATCCTCCCGCGAATGAAATAATATCAGGTTGCTGGGTCAGTTTAAGAACTTCTCTTATAGCAGATTTTTTCTGGGAGCTGATCTGCCTGTTGAATAAACTATCCAAATCACTTACCATGAGTGTTGTATTAAATGTTAATACTGTAAGCCGGCGGGGATGGAATGAATATAATTTATGATATCAATATACTTTACGAAATTGCGAATTGTAAAGGTTAACAGCAAATTTTTTCCGGAGTTTTGGCAAAAAACGGCTGTTAAACATATTTTTTTGCTATCGCATTTACTTTGTTGCCCGAGGCATCCTTTGCTGGAATCCCTTTTTTCAGCCCGAACCTCATCTTTGATTACATTACTCCTGCACGGGTATCAACTTCGCTGGAATTCATTTTTCAAATCGAACCGTATCGTTCAGTACAATTGAATGATTGGCGGGCAAAAAGGATGGGAAAGAAGAAAAGGGTGTCGGGATAAGGATATCAATAAGCCTTCCCGTTGTTAAAGGAAGCTTCAAACAAGGTTCTGTTTGTAATCGACCGGCCCAGGGTAACCTCATCGGCATATTCCAGCTCATCACCAACGGAAACTCCCCGGGCAATTGTTGTTATGGTAACGGAATATTTCTGAAGTTTCCGGTAAATGTAGAAATTAGTGGTGTCTCCTTCCATTGTTGTGCTCAGGGCAAGCACTATTTCCTGTACTTTCCCTCCGGCCACCTTTTCCTCAAGGGAGGCTATATTCAAATCGCCCGGTCCGGTTCCGTCCATTGGAGATATTATACCACCCAGCACATGATAAATTCCTGTGTACTGGTTTGTGTTTTCTATGGACATAACATCCTTTATGTTTTCAACCACGCAGATGATCGAATGGTCGCGTTTGGTGTCGGAACAGATATTGCATATTTCAGTATCTGAAATATTATGACAGGATGAGCAATGCCTGATATCTTTTTTCAGCCGGAGTATGGAGGAGGAAAACTTTTCAACATCGGCCATATCCTGCTTCAGTAAATGCAATACAAGCCTCAGGGCAGTTTTTCTTCCAATTCCGGGAAGTCCTGCAAACTCTGAAGTTGCCGCTTCAAGCAATCTGGATGGATAATGGTCGGTATTCACATTTTTGAAATTAGCTGTCTCACAAGTCTCACAAAATTAATATCAATTAAGGGCATAACCAAAGGTTGGGTTGTTTTATAAGACTGACCGGGTTAGAGATGAAGAACAGTGCGCAAGGAAGGGATTGTCATTACTTTTTAAAGGTGAAACAATGTTCGGGGCAGGGTATAACTATGGCTGGGGGCTGGGGTTATCATTATTTTTTGAAGTTGAAACCACGGAAATATTACCACGCTAAAAGTGATGATAATATTACGATAAAAAAAATTTGTTTAACCTTGCATTTTGGTTTCGGGGGTCTGATTCTCCCCAAAGAACTTAATCTGTTCCGGATGTCTCCTTTTGTTGTTTTAAGTATTGTTTTAGCATACTTTCTGCTGCTGATTGCTATCTCCCGTCTCACCGGGAAAGACCGGAGCAGTGCAGCGTTTTTCCTTGCCAACAGGAAATCTCCCTGGTTTGTTGTTGCCTTCGGGATGATAGGGGCCACCCTTTCGGGCGTGACCTTTATCTCCATTCCCGGCTGGGTGGGAGAAAGCAGTCTGTCGTACATGCAGATGGTGCTCGGATTTCTGGTTGGTTATTATATCGTGGCAAATGTTCTGATGCCTCTCTATTACCGGCTTAATCTGACCTCAATATACTCATACCTGGACATGAGATTCGGCAACAGCTCGTATAAAACCGGGGCAATGTTTTTTCTTTTGTCAAGGCTTTTAGGTGCTTCTTTCAGGGTGTATCTTATGGCCGGCGTTTTGCAGTTAACCGTTTCCGATGCCTGGGCAATACCATTTTACGGCACAGTGGCAATGACAATTCTGCTTATCTGGCTCTATACCTTCCGGGGCGGGATTAAAACTATTGTGTGGACCGATACCCTGCAAACCTTTTTTATGCTGGTTGCCGCCGGAGCTACGGTATGGGCCCTTGCGGGAGAGCTTGGTACGGGATTTTCCGGCATGGTAAGCCAGATATATGAAAGTGAGTATTCAAGGGTGTTTTATTTTGACGACTGGAAAGACAGCCGCCATTTTGCCAAGCAGTTTATAGGCGGCATATTTATGGTAATCGCCATGACCGGCCTTGACCAGGATATGATGCAGAAGAACCTTAGCTGCCGGAACATTTCAGAGGCAAAAAAGAATATGTACTGGTTCAGCATCGTGCTGGTTCCCGTAAAACTGCTGCTTCTTTCACTGGGTGTTTTGTTGCTTGTTTTCATATCCCATAATGGCATTGCCATTCCTGAAAGAGCCGATGATATTTTTCCTGTTATTGCGACCCAGGGGTATCTCCCTGCCTGGATAACGGTGTTTTTTATCATCGGACTGGTGGCGGCAACCTATTCCAGTGCCGATTCAACGCTGACTGCGCTAACTACTTCCTTTACCATCGACATACTTGGTGCCGGTTCAAGGCCGGAGCAGGAGCTGATACGGACGAGGACTATAGTGCATGCCGGGATGGCTGTTGCTCTTGGGGTGATAATTGTTTTTTTCAGGGTACTCAACGATCAGAGTATTATCGGTGCACTGTTTACCGCGGCAGGCTATACCTACGGCCCGCTGCTTGGAATGTTTGCTTTCGGACTGTTCAGCCGACACGGGGTGCGTGACAGGCTGGTTCCGTATATAGCGGTTTTCTCGCCGGTGCTGACCTACCTTCTTGATTCCAATTCGGAAGCAATTCTGGGGGGATACAGCTTTGGGTACGAAATATTGCTTGTGAACGGTTTTTTTACTTTCGCCGGACTATATTTAATACGCAGCCGGACCGGCAAAAACTTTATTTAATCTTTGAATCCCGTGTCATATGGTAGCGGTAATGTCACGGCGGCGCCGGACTTAAAGCCACCTCCGGTGGTGGGTAGATTTTGGCGATTTTTTTACCTGGAATTATCCGTCAGGCCCGGATTGCTTCCCTGACTTTATCCAGAGCAGTGCTTATGGCTGTACTGATGCCCTCAGGATTTTTGCCTCCTGCTGTGGCAAAAAACGGCTGGCCGCCTCCGCCTCCCTGGATATGGCCGGCAACGCTGCGGATAATCTCGTTTGCTTTGAGACCGCTATTGCCGGTCAGTTCTTCCGGAACCAGAACTGCAAGATGAGCCTTCCCGGAAATAGCCGCTCCCAGGATCAGGACCAGCCCGGGAATTTCGCCTTTTAGCTGAAAAGCCAGGTCTTTCAGTATTGCCGGTGAATCGGCTTCCACCTTTTCGGATATGATGTTTATTCTTCCTTCGGTCTGTACCTTATGGGCAAGAGACGTTTTTAACGATCTGACCTTTTCCCGGCCCATCTCTGCAAGCTGTTTCTCAAGCGTCATTTTTTCCTTTGCCAGCTGATCCACCGCCTTGAGAGGATCGCCCGTTGTTTTTAGCAGCGATTTTATCTTTTTCAGTTTGCCTGTCTGTTCGTTAATCCAGTTTTCCGCATGCCGGCCGGTAACAGCTTCTATTCTCCTTATGCCAGCGGCTATGGCCGATTCCGAAACAATCCTGAAGAGACCTATCTGGCCGGTCCGTTCAACATGAATGCCTCCGCAAAGCTCGATTGAGTCGCCAAACCTGATGGTGCGGACCTTATTTCCGTATTTTTCCCCGAAAAGGGAAATAGCTCCCGAAGCCTTTTCTTCTTCAATGGGTATAAGCCGCTGTTCCGTTCGGGGCAGGTTCTCCCTTATTTTTTCATTTACCATGCCTTCAAGGCGCATGATCTCCTCATCACTGACTTTCTGGAAATGGGAGAAATCAAAACGAAGATATTCATGGTGCACCAGGGAACCCTTTTGCTCAATGTGGCTTCCAAGAATATTCCTCAGTGCATCGTGCAGGAGATGGGTGGCGGTATGGTTATTGGCAGTCAGCTTTCTTTTTTCCCTGTCAACAATTGCCCTGAACGTACCCTCAGGATTTGAGGGCAGCTTTTTGGAAATATGAATATTTATCTCGTTCTCCTTGAGGGTATTTATGATTTTAATCTCTTCCCCGCCACCTGAGAGCAGTCCCGTATCACCAATTTGTCCGCCGCTTTCGGCATAGAAAGGGGTTTTGTCGAAAACCATATGATAGTATTCCTTCTCTTTTGACCTTATTTTACGGTACCGGGTTATTTTAACCTCGGTTTCGTTAACATCGTAGCCTACGAATTCTTCGGGTGAATCATTTTTCAATACCGTCCAGTCGCCCGCTTCAACTTTTGCATCCTGCCTGGACCGGCTTTTTTGTTTTTCCATTTCCTTTTCAAACTCTTCATGGTTGAAGGTATATCCCTTTTCCCTGAGAATAAGTTCGGTGAGGTCGGGAGGAAATCCGTAGGTGTCATAAAGCTCGAACGCACTTTTACCGTCTATTTGACGGGTTTTGCTTTTGTCGACGATCCTGTTGAGAAGTTTTATACCGGTATCCAGCGTACGTAGAAAGGTGTTCTCTTCCTCTTCGATCACCTTTTCAATAAGCTTCTGCTGGGCAGGAAGTTCCGGGTAGGCTTCACCCATAAGTTCCGTAAGTACAGGTACAATTTTGCAGATAAAAGGCTCAGTCTGACCCAGGAAGCTGTATCCGTACCTTACAGCCCTTCGGAGTATCCTTCTTATTACATATCCTGCCTTGTTGTTGGAAGGAATTTGTCCGTCGGCAATTGAAAAGGCAAGAGTTCGCAGATGGTCGGCCACCACCCTCATTGCGATATCGCTTTTCTGGCCGGTTCCGTAGGGTATGCCGGTTAATACGGCGATCCTGCTTATAAGCGGCTGAAAAAGATCGGTGTCGTAATTGGATTGCTTGTTCTGAATTACCATGCAGAGCCTTTCGAAACCCATACCGGTATCTACATGCCTGTGGGGAAGCTTTTCCAGGCTGCCGTCCGATTTTCTGTTATACTGGATGAAAACCAGGTTCCAGATTTCGATTACCCCCGGATGATCCTGATTTACCAGGGTTGCACCATCTTCCTTTTTTCTGTCAAGATCGGACCTGATATCGATATGGATCTCCGAACAAGGCCCACAGGGGCCGGTATCGCCCATTTCCCAGAAATTATCTTTTCTGGAACCCTTAAGGATCCGGTCTCCGGGAAGATATTTTTCCCAGCAACTTTCTGCTTCGGTGTCAGCCTCCATATTTTCAGGGGAATATCCTTCAAAAACGGTTGCGTATAACCTGTCGGGTGAAATTTGTAACTCTTTTACAAGAAATTCGTATGACCATTTAACAGCTTCTTCTTTGAAGTAGTCGCCAAACGACCAGTTGCCAAGCATTTCGAACATAGTATGATGGTAAGTGTCATGACCAACTTCTTCAAGATCGTTGTGTTTTCCTGACACTCTGAGGCATTTCTGTGAATTGGCCACCCTGGGATGTTCTGGATTTATATTGCCGAGGAATATATCCTTGAACTGGTTCATCCCTGCATTGGTGAACATCAGGGTTGGATCGTTTTTAACGACTATGGGAGATGAAGGAACAATAACATGATTTTTTTTAATGAAAAAATCAAAAAAAGCGGATCTCAGTTGTTTTGAATTCATACAAAGTACTTAAAAAGCAATATAAACAGTATCAAAAAATTAAAATTTCACCTTATTCTAACAGATATTTCATTATTCCAGTTGTAAAATTAGTTTATTTCCTTTAGATTTGTTGGTTGGTTGGAAAAATGTTCCATATGTATTTCAAAATCAGAATTATGGCTAAACAAAAATTCAAATTTAATCCTGACTCCCTTGAATATGATCTGATAAATTCTAGTTTCAAAGATAAATTTTTGAATTTTCTGACCTATTTTTCTGCCAGTATTGCAATTGCTGTTTTATACTTTTTGGTTTTCAGCTATTTTTTCGACCTTCCCAAGGAAAAGGTGCTGAAACGGGAAGTCAACAAACTCACACTTCAATACGAAATCATTAACAAACAGCTTGATCATGTTGGCCATGTCCTGGCTGATATGCAAAACCGTGATGACAATATCTACCGGGTTGTTTTCAATGCGGAACCCATCCCCATGTCGATCAGAGGCGCGGGATTCGGTGGTGCCAACCGTTACGCCGAGCTTGAAGGTTACAATAACAGTGATCTGATTATCCAGACCACCAGACGACTTGACATTCTTAAAAAGCAAATGTACGTTCAATCATCTTCCTACGATGAAGTAATTGACCTTGCACTGAACAAGGAAGACATGCTTGCCTCAATCCCCTCCATACAGCCGGTGGCAATAAGGGATATACGGAGAATAGGCGGTTATTACGGCATGCGTATCCATCCGATCTACAAGATCAGGATGCACCATGACGGAATGGATTTTACCGCTCCCACGGGAACCGATGTTTATGCCACCGGAAACGGTGTAGTAAGCCGGGTTGTCAATTCTCCCAGGTCAAGGACCGGTTACGGGACCTTCATTGAGATTGATCACGGTTACGGATACAAAACCCTGTATGCCCACCTCGATAAGGTGCTTGTGAAGAGGGGGCAGGAAGTTAAACGGGGCGATGTTATCGGACTTGTAGGTAATACCGGGGGGTCGACCGCACCCCATTTGCATTATGAAGTAGCCAGAAATAATCGTCATGTCAATCCGATTAATTATTTTTATGGTGACATAACCCCCGAGGAATTCGATGCGATGATTGAAATGTCAATGCAGGGCGGCTCATTTCTGGGAATATAAAATTTTTGCTGTGCCGTATAAGGAAAAAAAGGTGGAAAAGCTTTACTACTCCATAGGAGAGATAGCCGACATGTTCAATGTCAATACATCCCTCATACGTTATTGGGAAAAAGAGTTCGACGTCATAAAGCCCAAAAAGAACAAAAAGGGCAACCGGTTTTTTACAATTGAAGATATTGATAATTTTTACCTGATCCATGAACTGGTAAAGGTCAGAGGTATGACCCTCAAAGGAGCCAAGAAGAAACTCAAGGAAAACAAGGAAGATACCGTAAAGAATTTTGAGATTGTAAAAATCCTTAAAGAGGTGAGGCATATGCTCATCGAAATAAAGGAAGGCTTCTGACCCCCTTTTTTATGCCATGCAATCCGGGCGCAAAATAAGACCATAAAAACATTACCATAACTCAACGCAGTGGTTTTTAAGATAAAATAATCAGGGGAAATTCTCCTTTTTTATATTATCTTGTGATGCCAAATGGCATTAACCAGAGCAAGGAGGCTATTCACATCATTAAGCCATTTACCATGCAAATAAAACAGATAGTCAGGGAACTGGAAGAATTTGCATCCCTGTCGCTACAGGAATCGTACGATAATTCCGGACTGGCCGTGGGTGATATTGACAGAGAAGTACAATCGGTCCTGTTATGCCTTGATGTTACCGTGGAAGTGATGGAAGAAGCCGAAAAAATTGGTGCAGGGCTAATAATTTCCCATCATCCTGTTATTTTTGGAAAACTGGAAAAACTCACCGGGAGCACCTATGCCGAAAGAATCGTCATCAGGGCAGTAAGGAGCAATATTGCCCTTTATTCTTCCCATACCAATATAGACAGCGTAATTGGCGGGGTCAACAGCCGGATAGCCGATAAAATAGGGCTGAAGGATTGTGAAATCCTGTCACCCGCGCGCGGGATCCTTAAAAAGCTGGCAGTTTTTGTCCCCGTCGATCATGCTGCGTCTGTCAGGCAGGCCATTTTCGATGCCGGTGCAGGGCATATCGGGGAATATGATCAATGCAGTTTCAATATTGAAGGTGCCGGTTCGTTCAGGGGATCGGAAAAATCGGATCCCTTTGCCGGTAAGCCTGGCACCCTTCACTTTGAAAAGGAAATACGGGTGGAAACTATATTTCCCGGATTCCTGGAGTCGCGGATAATTGAAAGAATGAAGGAGGCGCATCCTTATGAAGAAGTCGCTTATGATATTTATCCGCTCGACAATAAATACCACAGGGCAGGGATGGGGATGGCAGGAAACCTTGAAAACCCGATGGACCCAACTGAATTTCTCATGTTTCTCAAGGAGGTGTTCCGCTCTCAAAGCATCAGGCACAGCGCTATACCCGACCGGAAAATTTCCCGGGTGGCACTGTGTGGTGGCAGCGGGAGCTTTCTTGCCGGAGCAGCCAGGAAGAGCGGAGCCGATGTTTATGTTTCGGGAGATTTTAAATATCATGATTTCTTCCAGCCCGACCAACGGATGATGATTGCCGATATCGGACATTTTGAGAGCGAACAATTTACACTTGAAATATTTCATGAGTTACTTACAAAAAAAATCCCTAACTTTGCAGTTCATTTTTCAGAAGTAAACACAAACCCCATTCATTATTTCTAAAAAGATATGGCAACCGATACAAAAAAAGGACAGGAAGGAACAGAACGTTCAACCCAGGATAAATTAAGGATCCTTTATCAGATGCAACAGATTGACTCTGAAATTGACAAGATCAGAATTCTCAGAGGGGAACTGCCTCTTGAGGTACAGGATCTGGAGGACGAAATAGAGGGTTTGCAAACCCGGCTGTCCAATCTCCAGGATGAGATGAAAAATCTTGAGACTTCCATCCAGAATAAGAAGAATGAGATTGCTGATTCCCAGTCACTGATAAAAAAGTATCAGGAACAGCAGATGAATGTCAGGAACAACCGTGAGTACGATTCCCTTTCAAAGGAAATAGAATTTCAGACCCTTGAGATTGAGCTTTCTGAAAAGAGGATAAAGGAGTTTACCATTCAACTGGAAGAAAAACAAAAACTGGAAACCGATTCGAAGGCGCTGCTGGATGAACGGACCAATGATCTTGAGGACAAAAAAGCAGAACTTAACAGCATAGTTTCCGAAACCCAGAAAGATGAAGACGAACTTAAGCAGCGATCTGATAAGTTCGAGGAGTTAATCGAATCCCGCCTTTTGACTGCTTACAAAAGGATTCGCAGGAATGCGAGAAACGGCCTCGCAGTGGTTCCAGTAGAAAGAGATGCCTGTGGAGGATGCTTCAACAAAATCCCACCCCAGCGCCAGCTTGACATAAAATCCAGAAAAAAGGTGATTGTCTGCGAATATTGCGGCAGGATACTGGTTGATAGCGAGATAATGACCGAAACAGAACCGGAGGAATAGGTCTGCATCCGGAAGTTCATATTATAGCGGAACCTGGAATCCGTCAGAATTAATTACTTCCCGCGGAACCAAAATATCTTTCCGAGATGACAAAATCTGAGTTTCAGCAAGCGATACTCCGGGGAATTCCTTCCGTACTTCCTGCCTTTCGTGAATTTGATCCCGATGTGAACCATGCTCCCAAAAGAGCTGTTTTGCTTTCCGCAGAAGAAAAAAAACTGGCTGTAAGGAATGCACTGCGTTATTTTGACAGGCGGCACCATCCCGTCCTTGCCAGGGAATTTGCCCAGGAGCTTCAGGAATACGGGAGGATTTATATGTACCGTTTCCGGCCCACCTATGAAATAAAGGCAAGAAGCATCCATGATTATCCTCACAGATCTGTCCGTGCAGCCGCAATTATGCTGATGCTCAGTAATAATCTTGATAATGCCGTTGCCCAGCATCCTCATGAATTGATTACCTATGGCGGGAACGGTGCTGTATTTCAGAACTGGGCCCAGTATCTGCTTACCATGCAGTACCTGGCCAAAATGACCGATGAGCAGACACTGGTTCTCTATTCGGGGCATCCTCTCGGACTTTTTCCGTCGCACAGGGAGGCTCCGAGAGTGGTTGTGACTAACGGAATGGTAATACCCAATTACTCGTCAAGGGATGATTACGAGAGGTTAAATGCCCTGGGCGTAAGCCAGTACGGACAAATGACTGCCGGATCATTCATGTACATTGGTCCCCAGGGGATTGTTCACGGCACTGCAATTACGGTTTTGAATGCCGGAAGGAAAATTGCAGGGTCTGTTGAAGGAGAAATTAAGGGGAAAATTTTTGTGACAAGCGGACTTGGGGGCATGTCAGGTGCACAGCCCAAAGCTACGGTCATAGCAGGAGGTATTTGTCTTGTCGCAGAGGTTAATGCCAGGGCAATCCGGGCCCGTTATTCACAGGGCTGGGTCGATGAGGTGTACGATGATGCTGGCCGGCTGCTTAAAAGGGCTTTCAGGGCAAGAAAAAACAAGGAAGCTGTTTCCCTCGCATATCATGGAAATATTGTCGACCTGCTTGAAGAAATTTCGGCAAAAAAGTTACCTGTTGAGCTGGGCTCTGATCAGACCTCCCTGCATAATCCATGGTCGGGAGGGTATTATCCTGCAGGTATTGGCTTTGAAGAGGCAAATCAGCTTATGGCCTCCGATCCTGAAAAGTTTCGCGGACTGGTGAAAATTTCTCTCCGGCGGCATGTAGATGCTGTAAATGAACTTGCTTCAAGGGGGATGTATTTCTGGGATTACGGAAATGCTTTTTTGCTGGAGGCAGGCAGGGCCGGGGCCGACATATTTGATCCCTCCGGCGCTTACCGGTACCCCTCATATGTGCAGGATATCATGGGTCCTTTATGTTTTGATTACGGCTTCGGACCTTTCCGTTGGGTCTGTACCTCCTCCGATCCTGCCGATCTTGATGTGAGTGACAGGATTGCAGCCGCAGTGCTTGAGGAACTCCTTTCCACTGCGCGGACCGAGATCCGGCCACAGTTGCAGGATAATCTATTATGGATCAGGGAAGCCGGAAAGAACAACCTGGTGGTAGGGTCCCAGGCCAGGATTCTTTATGCTGACGCCGAAGGGCGTATAAAAATTGCATCGGCCCTGAACCGGGCGGTGCGTGAAGGTACTATAACCGCACCTGTTGTGCTGGGCAGGGATCACCATGATGTATCGGGCACCGATTCGCCTTACCGGGAAACCTCCGATATTTATGACGGATCGGCCCTTACTGCTGATATGGCAGTACATAATGTGATTGGCGATTCCTTCCGTGGTGCCACATGGGTTTCACTCCATAACGGTGGAGGAGTTGGGTGGGGAGAGGTGATTAACGGCGGGTTCGGGATGCTGCTTGACGGATCCGATGAAGCAGATCGCAGGCTGGAAATGATGCTTCACTGGGATGTGAACAACGGTATAGCCAGGCGGTCCTGGGCAAGGCACCAGGGTGCTCTTTCAGCCATCAAACAAGAGATGCAGCGCACTCCGCTACTCAATATAACCCTGCCAAACCTGGCAGATGATGATTTGATCAATTCAATTTTTTAATCCTTAATAAATGTCACGACCAAAGTCATTCATACTGGGGGTTATCATTGCTCTTTTTGCATATTCCTGTGATGAAGAAATCTTTGGTCCGCGCAATTTCGAAGGATTCTGGGATGTTACTGAAAACAGCGAGACTTTCGGGGAATTGAGTTTCCGTGTTTGGATAGAATATCATCAGGATGATGAGAACAGGCTTATAATACATGATTTTGCTTTCCTTGAGGAAGCCGATGTGATTGCCGATATT
>PWPZ01000213.1 GCA_003556985.1 Bacteroidota bacterium | reverse complement strand
CCAGGTAACGGGAATTTGGGTTCCTGGCAAGCACCGAATCGGTGACCGGCAGATATCCTCTTTCCTTCTGCAAGACCTGTTGAAGCCTCAAAAAGATCTGATGTCTTCCGTTCCTCAGGGCTTCTAAGGGAGAAATGGCCAGGGCGGCGGCAGTTTCCTGAACGGTTATAAAAGGCATCATCTTTCGAAGATCATCGGAAGAAAAACCATCGATATACAGTAATTCATAAACACTGTTCAGCTCACCTGAGGAGCTCCGGTATCTGATAATATTCGATATCTGAAGCTCATTTAAAAAATAAAGGCCGGACAGCTCTTCTGCCCCGGCCGTATTGATATTCAGGGGGTGCTGCAAATAAAACAGCAGCCTGTCATAGATAATATCGGGGTCGGCATCAGGCATATAAGATTCTGTAAGCTCTTCAAGCAGCTCTTCAATCAGCTGATGATGGGCCGGCAACTGGCAAAACAGGTCAACCGAAATAAAGAGCCCGGCCAGGATAACGGTGAGCAAAAGCAATCTCATCTTAATTTTGTCAATTATCAAAATCATCTCAGAATATAGTTAACTGTTATATGGGGTGAGAAGCCCAGTATCTGGTGACTGGTGAATGCCATGTCGGCAATCAGTTTCCCGAATGCATAACCCAGTCCGAATGAGCTCTGAATATATCCTGACGATAAACCCGCCCGCATATAAAACTCTCCGGCAAATTCCATTTCCAGTCCGGCCCGGAGTACTGTTTTAAAGTCGCTTTCTTTTTCGGCTTCCACTGCCACCAGCAGTCTTTCCCCTGCCAATCCGGCAATACCTGCACGAAAAATAACCGGCTGCGGCTCGCCATGGTTTACATGCTTGTTTATGCGGGCGGGATTGTAAATATGAGCAGCAATAAAAAAACCTTTTACGGGCTGTGCAATTATCCCGCCCTCGGCAGTGATCGCACCCCTGTTCACATGATCACCTGCAATACTGGTATACAGGTAATTTATCCTGATCCCGGCAGCGATCTTTTCCCCAAGCCTGCGTCCAAAGGCAAGTCCCAGTTTGCTTTCATTGTAATGTGAAAATCCGAAATAACTGTAGCTCAGTCCGATGGTACCCGGACTGGCGGGCAAAGCCAGGGCAAGGGCCTGCAGGCCAAGCTCAGGAACAAAATACCGGTTTTCATAATGGAAGCCGGCCTGAAAGGCTGTCAGTCCGGCCAAACCCGCCTGGTTATGATGTACCGACCATAAATCACTTGTTGCTACGGAGGCATTTCCCATCGCTGCTGCCCTGCTGCCAGGGGGATAATTATTTCCGGAAGGAAAAGCAGCGACAGGTAAAAAAAAGAAAACCGGGAAAAGGATCATGCTGATCATTTGCCCGGAAAAAAAGAATGTATTTCTCTTGTTAAGCATTGAATATGTTTGGATAAAACAAACGTATTCAAGATAGAAAAAAAATCTTATTCTCGTCTTATCTTAACCCTGAATTCTTATAGTTGTCAGTTTACGATTATAATTTATGCCTTATAAGACGGGAAATCCACCATCTTACGGCACCTTCCCATCACCCGTGCCGGGGACCGGTGCACTGCCACAACCCTGTTTTCTGAAATATTTAAAGCTCCGGACAAATACTTGTTTAATTTATTATTGAATTTGACTGAACTTAATCCCTAATTTTTTTAATTTCGCATGATACATAATAATTGACAGATCCTCAGAAAAAGTATTCAAGTGGTTTGGTATATGAGTCCGCTATCTTAATTCTGATTTATGTATGATCAACTGATTGTAAGCCCTGATTATCAATGTGCTCCAGGCCTCCTTGATTATGGAAACAATAAAATTATATGACAAGGAATTCATTTTGTCAATACCTCCTGCCCGGATCCAGGAAGCGGTAGCACGAATTGCGAAAGAGATCACAAGCGATATGGCAGGGGAGACACCTCTTTTTATAAGCATACTCAACGGATCATTCATGTTTACATCCGATCTGCTCAAAAATATAGGGATGAACTGCCAGGTTTCTTTTGTAAGGCTGTCATCCTACCAGGAGGTATCCAGCACGGGTAAGGTTACTGAAATAATAGGGCTCAACGAAGATATAAAGGGAAGGTCGGTTATTATTCTGGAAGATATAGTTGATACGGGCAACACCCTGGAAAACTTCACCGGACAACTGAAGCTGCATAACCCGGGGAAGGTCAGAATAGCAACTCTTCTGCTGAAGCCCGCTGTGTTTTCGGGCAATATCAGACTGGATTATGTGGGCATGGAAGTACCCGATGATTTCATTGTGGGATACGGACTTGATTATAACGGCCTGGGGAGGAATTTTGAAGGGATTTACAAGATTATAAATTAAGCGGTCCGTTATAACCATGTCAAAATATTACCGGTATAGCCTGCTTTGCCGCAATATTGCAGGAGTGAGGCGATAGTTTATGATTTGGTATTGTGCCGGCTTTGCCGCAATGTTGCAGGTGAGGCGATAGTTGTTTTTCGGTATTTTATGCGAAACTTCAGTCTGAAATCATGCATTTATATTCTTGTATTTAATTTGATCCATATAATAATCTTTTACTAACATTTAAAAATTCAATCATGCTGAACATTGTAATATTCGGGCCTCCCGGGGCAGGCAAGGGAACACAGTCAAAACTGATAATAGATAAGTACAAGCTGATGCACTTATCCACCGGCGATATACTCCGGGGAGAGATGGCCAATGAAACACCACTTGGCCTCGAGGCCAAAAATCTCATTGAAAAGGGAGAGCTGGTGCCCGACGATATAGTGATAGGAATGGTTAAAAACAAAATAGACAATAATTCAGATCATAAAGGATTTATTTTTGACGGATTTCCCCGTACCAACGACCAGGCCAGGGCACTGGACAATATCCTGGAGGAGAGGGGCACATCAATTTCGGTAATGATCTCCCTCGAAGTTGAAGAAGAGGAGCTTATAAAACGGCTTCTGAAAAGGGCTGAAGAAGAAGGACGCAAGGACGACAATATAGATGTTATCCGTAACAGGATAAAAGTATACAATGAGGTTACCTCCAGCGTGGCCGACTATTACGCTGAAACCGGAAGGCACAGGCCTGTGGTGGGAACAGGAAGTGTTGAAGAAATATTTGACCGGATATCGGCAGTTATTGATGAGCTTGAGAACAAAGCCGGATAATGGTAATGGCCGGGAAATAACAGGTCAATGAATATTTATTCCGGATAAACCTTACAACCGGATTAATCCGGATAAACCCTTATAAAGTTTACAAACCGGATAAAACCGGATAAACAGTAAATCAAAATAACCTGGTCTGTATTACGTTATTATCCGAAAATACGGACCAGGCTTTTTTAAAAAATACCAGATGGCTGAATCCAATTTTGTTGATTATGTTAAGGTTTTCTGCCGTTCAGGCAAAGGCGGTGCAGGCTCTGTCCATTTCCACAGAGACAAGTCCACCAGCAAAGGCGGACCTGACGGTGGCGACGGCGGTAAGGGCGGTGATGTGATCATAAAAGGCAACTCTCATTTATGGACACTGATCCATCTTAAGTACCGCCGGCATATATTTGCAGAAAGCGGACAGCCCGGCTCGTCGGCCAATAAAACGGGAGCCAGCGGAAAGGATAATGTTGTCGAAGTCCCCCTCGGCACGGTAGCAAAAATCGCAGAGACCGGTCAGATACTTTTTGAAATTACCAGGCATGGTGAAGAAAAAGTAATTGCTCCCGGGGGAAGGGGAGGGCTGGGCAATGAGAATTTCAAATCAGCTACAATGCAAACCCCCCGCTTTGCCCAGCCGGGAGAAGACGCCACCGAAGGATGGTTTATTTTGGAGCTGAAGATCCTGGCAGATGTGGGACTGGTGGGTTTTCCGAATGCGGGTAAATCGACCCTGCTTTCAGTGGTATCGGCAGCCAAACCCAAAAT
>PWPZ01000128.1 GCA_003556985.1 Bacteroidota bacterium | reverse complement strand
ATTTTTCGGCTACCAGTTCGGCCATGTAAACCATACCCTGGTGCACCGAATGACCCGGCGACAGTCCGTGTGCCAGCTTCAGGACTCTTGCCTGGTCAGCATCCCTGCAGGAGAATAATACCAAAAAAACAATAAAAAATACAAGAAATTTAACTGACCTGTTTGTTATCATAATATTTCCACCATGTTTTTTGATCGCATCTAAAAATTAATTTTTTTCCCTGTTTACGGCCGCCTGTCGAACCATCTTGTTTGCATGCTCAAGCCCTCCGAGAGTTGCACCCGGCTTTTGCAGTCGTTCGCAGAAGACTAAGCTTAAACAGACTGCCGCCTTTTAAGGCCGTCCGCAGCTTAACTATTCCTTACTTTTTTTACAATTTGCACTGCTTCCCCTGCCTTTTTCTCCAGGAGTTTGAAATCACGGTTCTGCAGTATCTCTTTTGTTATCAGTTTTGATCCCATACCCACACAATGCACCCCGGCTTTGAACCATTCCTCCAGGTTTTTTTCAGTGGGTTCCACGCCTCCCGAGGGCATCAGGCTTGTCCATGGCCGGGGGCCGGTGACAGCTTTGACAAAGCCGGGACCTCCCACCTGGGAGGCAGGAAAGATTTTGATTATTTCTGCGCCCAGCTCCTCGGCCCTTGCTATTTCAGTGGCTGAGCCGCATCCGGGAATGTACAATATTTTTCTTTTGTTGCATAAAAAAGCAATATCCTCATGAAGGGTGGGTGAGACAATAAAGTTTGCCCCCAGCTGCATATACAGGGCGGCGGTGGGGGCATCAATAACCGATCCTGCGCCCGTGATCATTCCGGGGCATTCTTTGGCAATCTTTTTGTTCAGCCAGCCAAATATCTCATGAGCATAATCTCCCCTGTTGGTTAGTTCGAAAAGCCTCAATCCTCCTTTATAACAGGCCTTTGCCACTTCGAAGCATATACCGGGATCGGGATTATAGAAAACGGGGACAATCCCCGTATTCTGCATTTCAACTGCCACTTTTATTCTTGTATAGGTTGCCATCTTTCAGGATTTGGATTATACAGGCTTCAAAAATATAAAAATATAATATAGTTTGCCCTTTTTGAACGAACAAACGGTACGTGATTACCGATAACCGTTATAAGCCGTTGTAAGGCTCTGTTTTATTGGTTTACAAATCAAATCCAAAATAGTTACGGGCATTATGGTAGCAGATATTTTTAACCATCGGCCCCGTAAGATCGGTATCATCAGGAATCTCCCCGTTTTCAACATCTTTTCCTATAAGATTGCAAAGTATCCTTCGGAAATAATCATGACGGGGATAGGACAAAAAGCTGCGTGAATCGGTCAGCATACCGACGAACCGGCTTAAGAGCCCCATGTTAGAAAGGGTGTTGATCTGATTTTGCATTCCTTCTTTCTGGTCGAGAAACCACCAGCCGCTTCCGAACTGCATCTTGCCCGGTGTGGTGCCGTCATTGAAATTGCCCGCCATAGTTGCCATCACTGCATTATCGGCAGGGTTCAGATTATAAAGAATGGTTTTCGCAAGTTTTTTTTCATTATCCAGCCGGTCAAAAAATTTTGACATGGGTACGGCAACGCTGAAATCACCTATTGAGTCGAACCCCTTATCAGGCCCCACCTCTCTGAACATTCGACCGGAGTTGTTCCGCAGGGCACCTATATGAAACTGCTGGGTCCACCCTTTTTCATGATCCATCAGACCGAATTCGAAGAGCAAGGCAGACTTGAATTTCAGGATCATCTCAGCCGAAAGCCTCTTCCCCGATCTGATTTTTGAAAATATTTCCCTTATATCCCCGGGGGTATATTCCTCAGCGTAGAAAGTCTCCAGTCCGTGATCGGAAAGCCGGCAGCCCTGTTCATGAAAGAAGTCATGCCTGCTTTTCAGTGCCGAAACAAGATCATCGTATACCGATATTGATTTTCCCGTTGCTTCCTCCAGTTTTTCAAGATAGGAATTATAGGCTTCCGGATCCTCAACCGCCATTGATTTGTCGGGCCTGAAAGTGGGAAGGACCTTAATTTCAAAACCCTCGTTCCTGATCTTGATATGGTGCTCCAGGCTGTCGGCAGGGTCGTCGGTGGTACATACCAGCTCGACCTTCATCTGCCTCATTAAGTTTCTGGCGCTGAAGTCCGGCTTACCCAGCATTTCGTTGCACTTACGGTATATCTCACCGGCGCTTGAAGGATCAAGGAGCTCTTTTATTCCGAAAGGCCGCTGCAGTTCCATGTGGGTCCAGTGGTAAAGCGGGTTGCGTAAGGTGTGGGGGACTGTAGCGGCCCACATCTTAAATTTTTCCTCATCGGTTGCATTGCCCGTGCAGTACTTTTCCTCCACACCGTTAGCCCTCATGGCGCGCCATTTGTAATGGTCGCCGTCCAGCCATATTTTCGTCATGTTGGCAAACATCCTGTCTCCGGCAATTTCGCCGGGCGGAAGATGGCAGTGATAATCAATTACCGGAAGGTCCTTTGCATATTCATGATAAAGCCTTTCGGCAGTTTTGTTTTGCAGCATGAAGCTGTCGTCCATAAAACCTTTCATAATTATTGGAGTTTTCAGAGGTCAAAAATTCTTTTGAAATGATTGTCATAAATATTCCCGGTTACCTGCCGTCCTGTGATTTCACTGTATTTTTCAAGCATTCCGGTAAAAACATCCCCGTACTCGGCGGCAATTTTATAAGCGACATGTATCAGCTGCCGCATATGGGGATTGTAGCCGGGGTGATCGGGGTCATGCCTTAAGGCGGCGGCAAACTGCTCCCCGTTCCATGTTGAAACATCTTCCCTGGCGGGGAGCTGTGATCTGTCAATATCAATAACGGCAGAGTAAGGGCCGCATAATTCATCAAACCGGTCAACCGCCCTGCCATATATATCAACGGCAAGCCCGAGTGCCTCTCCACCTGCCAGGGCCAGGCCGGTCATTTCTTCCAGCCATGTTGTTCCTGCAGTTTTGACATGAATACCCTTGTTATACTTCCTTATCAGTTGTCCCATAACGGGATAAATGCTGAATTTGTCACTACCGCTGTGAACACTCAGCTTAAGGTCTTCAGGCAGGCCAAACACTTTAACAGCGTGATCGATAACCATCAGATCCTGCTCAAACTCCATTGCAAACCTGTCCGGATCTCCCTGGTAATCCACGCCCTTATTGAACCTTCCGCTGAATTTCGGGGCTATGGTTCGAACCGGAATTTTTTCGGCCGATATGGCGCTCAGAATGAAAAAAAGTTCGAGTGGAGTCTGAGGTTCATCCACTTCATCCATCGATATCTCTGCAATGAAATTTTCATTCCCCTTTTTTGATTTGATGTGCCTGTATATCCTCCCGGCCTCCTTTATGGCGAACAGGAATTTTTCGCCGGCAGCATTTATCATTTCCCCGGTAAGATTAAGGGGCTGAGGTATTCCTGGTATGTTAAGCTGTCCGGTAAACTTTTCATTGCTTGCATAAAACCCTTCCAGTTCCTTTGAAGAGGCTTTCCTGCCAATGAAATCTGCCAGATCTATGGTGAAAAAGTCGGAGCTGTCAATGAACCTGTCAACGGTATCAATATTTATGTGATCCGCATCCACAAACCAGTCCCCTTCCCAGTTGAGATTTTTTACCGCTTTGCCGGCCGCCGCCCTTGTCTGCCGGGGATCTGATCCGATGGTAATATGTTCGCGGTTTGACTTGTTCCATACAGGTGTAATGTTTACCCCCTGTTGCCTTGCCATAATAAATGCCTTTAACTGGGCTTCGCCCTGCCGGGCAAAGCGGTCACCAGTTCCGAAAGAGCATTTGCCTAATTGCATGGTTAAGATTTTTTTACAGGTATTATATAATTCACGATTATTTTCTGAGATCAGGTTTCAGGCCGAAGATAGAAAATAATTCCGTGTGCGTACACGAAAATACAAAATATTTTAT
>PWPZ01000131.1 GCA_003556985.1 Bacteroidota bacterium | reverse complement strand
AGAAGTGGAGATTTCTGTTACCGACAACGGGATGGGAATGTCCCGGCAGCAGGTAGATAACTTGTTAAATACCGGGGAAACAGATAATTCAGCCGGCAAAGTCAATGAGACCGGGACCGGTATCGGGCTTATGCTGTGTGTGGAACTGCTCGAAAAACACAATAAAAAGCTGAGAATAGATAGTGAGCCCGGGAAAGGCAGCAGGTTTTACTTCAGGCTTCCTTTTGCAGCAAAGAGTTGATTATTTGCTCAGGATTAATTAATCAACTGTTAAACGAAGTTTATTACTGAGGTCGAAGGATGCCGGCTTTGTTAGAACAAAATAAAGTTTTCCCTACTGGTGATGACAATTAATTTGGGATTTGCTTCAAATAAACATTATTTAAAAAGTTCCCCGGATTTTCAACCTGTTTTAAAACTACCCGATTATGAATATTTCAAATAATTTCAGAATTGTTGCAACATCGGTTCTTTTTGCCATCATCTCTTTGACCGTTGTTTATTCCGGTGGTAAGTCCTCAGAGCCGGAAGATGTCATCTTAACAACTGAAGGACAATATTTTCCTGAACGCGGATTTGAGAACTGGAAAAGGATAACTCCCGAAGAGGCAGGAATGGATCCTGTTTTGATAACTGAAGCAATAGAGTATAGCAAAAACAACCCAACCTCTATTCCTTACCAGGCCCAGTTGGCTATACAACAGTGGCGGGCAAATGATACTCACCGTGATATAATCGGACCTACTAAAGATCATGACGGCGGCGTTAATGGCCTGATCATAAGGAATGGTTATATTGTAGCGGAATGGGGTGATGTTGAGAGAGTGGATATGAGTTACAGTGTAACCAAAAGCTTTATCACATTGATGACAGGACTTGCCATCGATAAAGGTTACATCGGTGATGTTCATGATCCGGTATGTTTATATGTGCGCGGGCAGGATGAACTTGATGATTTTTCATCAGACCATAATCGCAAGGTAACATGGGATCATTTATTGCGAATGACCAGTGAATGGGATGGTGAAGTATGGGGTAAGCCCTGGAATGCAGAGGGACGCCGGCAACCAGCGGATAAACCACTACAGGAGCCTGGTACATTTTATGTGTATTCAAACGTGACTACCGCACGTCTTGCACTTGCAGTTATGCAGGTTTTACGTGAACCTTTACCGAAGGTGCTGAGAGAAAAAGTAATGAATCCTATAGGCGCTTCAACAACCTGGAGGTGGAAAGGATATGATAATGCATGGATTGAGATCGACGGTCAGAAAATGCAGGGCTCATCTTCCGGTGGGGGATGGGGAGGAAGTATGTGGATTGACGCTCCCGATCTGGCCAGAATGGGATTGCTTACGTTGCATCAGGGAGAATGGGATGGCAAACAGCTCATTTCCGGAGATTGGTTTGAAAAAGCTGAAACGCCAACCGGTATTAGGCAGGATAGAGGCTTTAACAACTGGAATCTGAATACTGGTCGCAAAGCCCTGCCGGAGGCTCCCGAATCGGCTTTTTTTCATTCCGGTTCAGGTAACCGGGTTTATGTAGACCGGGAAAATGACCTGGTTGTTGTTATCAGATGGATGGATACAGGAGAAGCTTATCGGGAATTTATAGGAAAGATTGTGAATTCAATAACGTGAAGATGCAATAGTGTAATGAATAACATATCAACAAAAAAAGCTCTCTCAAAACCGGAATTGTTATTTTTTAAATTTGCTAACCTTCTCAATACTACATTTTAAATATGTAATAAATATCCATAGCATGAGATCACTATTGTGCATATTAATTTTTATAACTTTTGCTGTCAGTACCGGTTCCGCTGAAAATCTCAGAAGCAAAAACAGCATTAAGATTGCTGTAATACCTTTCACTAATGAGGCGCCCCACCCGTCATCAGACCATTACGGAACAGGACTGGCTTATGATATAATCGACAAGTTATGGTTTGTCGATAAATTCATTGTCAGGCCGGTCAATACTGTTTCTATTTATCAGAATAAACCCTATGCAGTTGATTCCGTTAAAACCGCCCTTGATGTGGATTTAATTTTAACTGGGTTATATAAAAAGGAAAACGGCTCATTCAGGCTGGTCGTCTCAGTGCATTACCCCCAAGGTGATACTCTCCCCTCTTCCCTCAGTTTCAAAGTGCTTTCAAACGAAACGGCTCACCTTCCGTTAATGATTTGTCAGAAAATTATGGAAATCCTTAATTTTTCCCTTTCCGGAGAAACTGAAATGAAAATGAAAGGAACCGTCACATCAAACACCGATGCCTGGGAATATTACCTGAAGGCAGCTGACCGGCTCTTCGGTACTCCCCGTGACGTCCGGCAGGCATTTGCCTTTTCGGAAGAAGCTGTCAGTTACGATCCAACTTTCGCAACCGCTTACACTCTTCTTGGTAATGCATACCTGCAATATTCAGGAAAAGTTGGGGGAGCAGAAGGTTTTTACGATGCTTCAGAAGAGGCTTTGCGAAGATCGATGGAAATAAACGACAAATCTCCGCGTGTATTCTACAGTCTTGCAATGTTAAATACAAAGACCGGTAATTCAAAAGAGGCTGTGGAAATGCTTAAAAGCGGAATTGAACTCAACCCCAATATACCTGTGTTTTACTCCGGACTGGGTTATGTTTATCGATACGCCGGAATGCTCGAAGAATCAACTGAAATGTACCGTCAAGCAATCAGTCTCGATTCAAGCGTCAAAAACACCATTTCCTGTGAAATGCAGATACTGAAATCTCTTATATATCTTGCCAAATATGATGAGGCAGCCGAAACATTCAGCCGTGTTGTTTCACTGCATGAGAGGTCAGGAAACGAAATGGATGAGAAACAATACTTCTACGGTGCAATGGTATATTTTTATTCTGGAGATACTACCAGGGCTGTTTCACTCTATGACCAGGCCTTTGCAAAAGACACAGTTAGTGTATGGAGCAGCCTGTTCGGAATGGGGTACAGAGCGCTTCTTACCGGAAATATGAACGATGTGAAAGAAATATTGATGAAACTGGAAGAGAGAGATGATGTTGACGGTGAACGTAAATACCGCCTGGTCCACTTTTACAGTATGACGGGTTGCAAAGAAGATGCCCTCAGCAAATTCAGGGAAACGATAGAAGCGGGCTTCTTTTGTTATCCATACTTCAATTCAGATCCTCTGCTGAATAACATCAGGGAAGATAGTGAATTCGATCTGCTGCTCAATAAGGCAAGGGAGAGACATATACTATTTAAGAATCTATAAAGAGCAGTTTAAATAATGATGAAATCAGGTGCAGGGAAATTTAAATCAAAAAAAAGAGGCTGCCCTTTTATGACAACCCCTTTTTTTGCTTTCAGTTCAAATTTAAACAGCCATAAAAAGTGAATGACAGATCTTACTCATCATCCGCTGCAAATACTGCTGTAATTGTCACATCTGTACCAGGCACAGTCAGGGTTGTTATTGCCGAACCCGCGTCTGCTACATTTGCAATGTCACCTGTCCATTCAACGAAAGAATAGCCCTGAGCCGAAACGGCGCTTATGGTAATCTCGTCTCCTTCCACGTAATCACCTGAACCTTCAACCGTTCCCCAGCCTTCTTCGTTTACCTGCAGCGTCACCTCGAAGAGGTCAAGCTCAACGAAGTTGGCAGTGAGGCTTATGTCTTCATCAGACATGGTAATGGTTGCCGTCTCAGAGGTGGGATCGGTAAGATAACCGGTGTCGCCGGTCCAATCAATAAACTCATACCCGTACTCGGTGACGGCCTCTATATCCACTTCTGTTCCCTCGGAATAGAAACCGCCTCCTGTAACCGTACCGCCTTCTTCAGGATCGGCATCAAGTGCCAGTTCATATGCGGGAACGAAGTTAGCCGTCAGGCTTATATCTGCCGCGGGCATATCAACCGTTGTTTCTGCAGAGTTCACATCGTCAACATTATCGGT
>PWPZ01000195.1 GCA_003556985.1 Bacteroidota bacterium | reverse complement strand
GATGAAGCATGGATTGAAAAGCAAAATATCCGGATCATGAATTAGGAACACATTGTGAAATTATTTGCTAACTATACTTTATACGAATGAAAACATCACTTGCCATATCAATAATACTGCTGTTGCTCCTTCCTTTTTTAGGGGTTGTAGCCCAGGAAGATGCTTCGGGTGAATTTCAGGACGGGGTTTTGCTTCAGCAGATCGAGACGGAATATGGGCCGTTGCTGCAGACTTCTCCCGTTAACGGCAGTAGCCTTTCTGTCGGTTTCAGCTACCCGGAAGTCATGGAACTGCTGCGGTCAAAGGTCGCCAGCGCCGAACAGGAGAATTACCTGGAGATTACCCAGAGAGGAAGCGAAAATTCTGCTGATGTGACCATGGAAGGCAGGGATAATGCCATAGAGGTTACCCAGAAAGGGAAGTCAAATATTTATGACGGATCGCTGATAGGCGAGGAGAACCTGATCCATATCCTGCAAACAGGCCATTACAACAGGCTATACCAGATACTTGAAGGGACCGGCATGGAGTTGCAGGTGACCCAGCAGGGATCGAATCTGGAGCTTATACAGATCGAGACCGGAGGAAACGCTCCCGCTTACCAGGTGCATCAGAAGGGAGAAGGGATGAGCCTTCGTATAGAACATAATCAGGTGATGCTTCCCCTTGGCGGGGGCAATTAAGGTGAACTGATAAGTTGCGGCCGGATATGCAGTCCGTGGCTGTTTACTAAAAACCTGAAATTATTGTCTTTTGGTTATAAGGACAAAAATATTGGTGATAAGAAACGGATAGTATATGTAGTTGAATTACATGATCAGAAGTATGGGTGACAAAAAACGGATTATTATGATAGCGGTTCTGACAGGCCTCATGGTTTTGGCATCAGCAGAATCGCATGCTCAGGAACTCACTAACGACAAAGATGAGCTTTGCGGGGCTGCTATACTGCAGGAAAAGACGGAACAGATGGTCGTATTCCAGGGGTTCGTTGTCAACAATACTGACGAGTCGATGACGGGAAATTATACCCTTGAAGCAATCCGTGAAGGGGCTTCGGGCAGGAGTGTCTCGCGGCAGGCGGGCAAATTCTCGCTCGACGGAGGTAAGGAATCCGGGCTCTCACGAATATCCATTAATATAAACGACAAGGATGAATATAAGGTGATCTTAAAGATTTATACAGAAGATATATTAATGTGTGCCGACTCTATAGTGAGACCGGCTATATCAAGTGAAGTCCTGTGAAAAAGATTGTTCATTAAAAATATATTACCGTGAAACCCATCCGACTATTACATCTGATCCCGGTTCTTTCAGTGTTTCTGATTTTGTGCCAGTGCACGGAAGAAAAGATCTCCCCGTTTGGCACAGGGACCATTGAAGGCAGGGTGCTGAATGAAGAGGACCTGTCGCCCCTTGCAAACGCGGAAGTAACCACCAGTCCCCCGACCCACACCGTACTCACCGATTCTGCGGGTAATTTCACAATGGAGGTGGAGGCGGGGGATTACAATGTCATTGCAAAGAAAAGGGATTTTTTCACGGCAAGTAGTTCGGTGAAAGTGAACCTGAACAAGAGTACCCAACTCATTATAAATCTTAATAAAAGGGCCGCAGAAGAAGAGCTGCCATGGCTTAGCGGACTGTTTTTTCCCGTGAACAATCAGGCTGAGGTTCCGGTAAATACCACCCTCAGATGGCAGCTTAAGAAACCATCAGATACAGTTGACTTTAAACTGAAAGTTTATGAGTCGGGCCATCCATTGCCGATAATGGAAAAGGAGCTCACCGATACATTTGCCATTTTGCCGGGACTGAAGTTCAGCACAACCTATCTATGGCAGGTTTCTGCAGCAAATAGCTCTGGTGCAATCCATTCTGACGTGCATACATTCACAACCAGATCGATGCCTGAAGATTTCCTGCTCTATTCCCAACGGGTGGAAGGTGTTTCGCAGATATTCATGACCGATACCCTGGGAGAAAACAATATACAGTTAACCCATAACAATTACCATAGCTACCGGCCGGTTGCAAATCCTCAAATGACCCGGATTGCGTTTCTCTCCACCCGTGACGTAAATCCGCAATTGTATACCATGGATATGAACGGCAGTAATGTAAAGAAGATTACTACTATTCCTACCGGGGGTTTTTATAATAAGGGAGTCGGTTTTTCATGGCTGCCCGACGGGGAAAGGCTGGTTTTCTCTGCCTATAACAGCCTGTACACCATTAATCATGACGGCACTGGTATAAGGCACTTAACATCTATTGCCGAAGACCGGCATTTCAGGGAAGTGGACTATAGCCCGGTGGGGAATAAAATAGTGGCGCTGACTCTTGGGGCAGGTTACTATGATCAGGAAATATTGCTGATGAATACCGATGGCTCCGGAAAGGAAGTGCTGATCGGTGATATGCCGGGAGCTCTTGGAGATCCCGTCTTCTCCATCGATGGAAACAGAATCCTTTATATTTACGATTCATCAGGCTATGACTCAAATCCCGGGCGCCAGCTCGATGCCCGGATATTCCAGTACGACCTGACCACAGAAGCTACAAAAGGCTTTTCAACTCATAAAACATCCGGCACCAATGATCTTGCACCCCGGTTTACCAAAGACGGTTCGAAGATCGTTTTTATAAATACCCGAAACACTGTAGGAGCCAAAAAAGATCTATGGATTATGAATGCCAACAATATAAGCACGGTTCACCGGAAAAAGCTGATCGGGGATGTAGAGACAGGGGACTGGCTTAGTAAATAGGTTGTCTCATTTTGGCCGGAAATTTATAAAATAACCCCGGATGATCTCCGGATATGTTTTAAACTGTCCGATTAATCTGCCGGTATAATTTGCGTAATTATATTCTGCCATAACTCCATCACTATTATGGTATTAATGATAATTATGACAATGGTAGTAATTTTGCCAGGCATGTAGCGTTTATATGCTTGTTGGATAATTATTCATTAAGTGATGGCATCAGGAAACAAATTTTTTGGTAAAAACTTTTTGCGGCGGACCGGCAAACTGAGGAGGCCGGTCATTTTTATACCGGGTATATTTCTGCTTATTGCAGGAACGGGTGTCCTGTTCATCTTTTTTGTTTACCTGGGAGCATTCGGCAGATTGCAGACCAGGGATGAATTACTTGGATTGAAAAACGCCACTGCCTCTCTTGTTTATTCGGAAGAAGGCAGGATAATAGGGCGGTTTTTTTCCGAGAACCGTACAAATGTAGCCTATGGGCAAATCCCTCCCCACCTTATAGATGCACTTATCGCAACTGAAGATATACGGTTTTACCGCCATAACGGGATCGATTACAGGAGTCTCATGCGGGTTATGGTAAAATCCATCCTCCTGAATGATCGCGGAGCAGGCGGGGGAAGCACAATATCACAGCAGCTGGTGAAAAATCTTCTGGGAAGGGAAAATTACGGTCTGCTGACCCTGCCGGTGAACAAAACCAAGGAGATCATACTGGCTTACCGGATTGAAAACGCCCTGAGCAAGGAGGAGATACTGACATTATACCTGAATACCGTTTCGTTCGGCGAAAATGTTTACGGCATTGGTGCAGCGTCATGGAGGTATTTCGACAAAAGGGTCGAATATCTTACCCTGGATGAGTCAGCCGTCCTTATGGGCATGCTCAAGGCCAATACATTTTACAATCCCCGTATGCATCCTGAAAATGCCATTTTTCGGAGAAATGTGGTGCTGCGGCAGATGGAGAAGTACAACCTTATTGACCCTGCCCAAGCAGACTCACTGTGCGGACTTTCTCTCGGACTGAATTACCTGAACCTGGAAGTGCAGAATCCCGCCGGTTATTTCCTGGTCCGAGTAAAACGTGAAGCAGATGGAATACTGCATAATATCGATTCCCTCACCGGACATAAATGGAACCTTGAAGAGGACGGACTGATAATAAATACTTCATTGAATTTTGATCTTCAGTATTCCGCCCTGAAG
>PWPZ01000030.1 GCA_003556985.1 Bacteroidota bacterium | reverse complement strand
CGGCATGATTTACGAAAACAAGAAATTTATCCTTTCAACAAATATGCAGGGCGAACTGAACAACTTGTCCGGTCGACTGGAAAACCTGCTTCTTTATGCTTCGAAAAAGGGTCTGGCAAAATATAACGAAAAAAAGGGTGTTACGCCTGAAAACCTGCGGAAAGCACTTGCAGAATTCATGCTTGCCTTCCCGGTATACAGGTACTATCCACAGGAATTTCCACTCAACCGTAAATCTGTTGAAATTTTGGATCATGTATTTAAGATTGCAGCTGAACGGAATTCGGGTATACGTAGCTCTCTGGAGTTTCTAAAGAAGTTGATATTTGAGGTCAGACCCGATGATTCCCGCTATAATTCACTGCTGGAAGATTTCTGCCGCAGACTCATGCAGTTCACCGGTCCGCTTACAGCCAAAGGACTTGAAGATACATCAATGTATCAGTATAATTGTTTTGTGGCTCACAACGAGGTTGGAGATCACCCCGGAGCAAAAGGATTAAGTGTGGAAAAGTTCCACAGGGCTATGATTGAAAGGCTGACTCTTTATCCACTGGCTATGAACGGAACCTCCACTCATGACACCAAGCGTGGCGAGGATGTCAGGGCAAGGCTCAATGTAATTGGCGACCTGGCAGGAGAATGGGAAAAGCTGGTTAAGAAATGGATACGGATGAACGAAAAGCTAAAGTCTTCGTCGGCTAAGCATAAGACAGCTCCCGTTCCCAACGAGGAATATTTAATTTACCAGACAATTACAGGAACTTTCCCCTTTGACGAAAAGTTTGACCACGAATATATCAAACGTATCCAGGATTACCTGGTTAAGGCACTCCGGGAAGCCAAGCAGACAAGTAGCTGGGATGAGCCGGACGAAAAACACGAAAAGGATGTATGCAATTTCGCCGGTTCGCTGCTTGACCCTCAGAATGATTTTCTCAGTTCATTTATTCCCTTTCATCGAAAGCTGGTTTGGAGGGGGATAGTGAACTCCCTTGTACAGCTGGGGGTTAAATGCTGTTCCCCGGGAATGCCCGATATTTACCGGGGCACCGAAGTATGGGACCTGAGCCTGGTTGATCCCGATAACCGCAGGCCGACAGACTTTGGCTCTCTTCATGAAAACCTGGACAAATCACTCAGGCAGTGGAATAAGAATTCCGCGGAAACAGTCCGCGACCTCTATAAAAATCCCTTTGACGGCCGGATAAAACAGCTTGTTACCCATTTGCTGCTTCAGGAAAGAAAAATCAATCCCTCCCTTTTCCGTTACGGCGACTATGTGCCTCTTGAATTCTCCGGCAGGTTGAAAAGCAATGTTTTTGGCTTTATCAGAAGGCACAACGACAGCTGGCTGATGTGCGTCTTCCCCCTTCATACCGGGGGACTGCCTTCTCAACGGGATGGTGAATACCTGTCTTCCCTTAAATGGAAAGACACTGTGGCAATAACACCGGCGGGCGGGCCCGAAAACTGGAAAAATATCCTTACAAAAGAAAGCCTCTCCAACCATGAGGAACTGGAAATAGGCAGTTTGCTGGGCGATTTGCCGGTTGCCATATACAAAGGTGAAACCGCCCCCCCGGAACGCCGGTCAGGAATCCTGCTTCACATTTCCTCCCTGCCCGGAAAATACGGCATAGGTGATTTCGGCGAACAGGCATACCGGTTTGTTGATTTTTTAAGCAATAACCGCCAAACCTACTGGCAGACACTGCCCCTTTCCCCGCTTACCAGGTCTCAGTCATGGTCGCCATACTCATCTCCCTCAGCATTTGCCGGCAACACGCTGTTCATTAGTCCGGAGCTTCTTTATGGCGATGGACTGGTGAATTTTTCCGATCTGGAGGATGCAGGATTCAAAGCCGGCAGCAAAATAAATTACGGAAAGGCATTGCAGTTCAGTAACCAGGTGCTGGAAAAGGCATGGGACTGGTTCAGGAAAGACACAGGAAGCTTCCTTTACGGAAAATATGAAGAGTTTTGTGAAAAAGAGTCTTACTGGCTTGAGGACTATGCTTTATTTCTTGCCTTTGGCGAAAAGTTCGGGAATAAGGACTGGGGCAGGTGGCCCTCCAAAGTGAAGAACCGGGACAGGAAAACAATGAAAACGGCCGGATATGAATACTCCGAAACCATAATGCTTGAAAAATTCAAGCAATTCATCTTTGACCGGCAGTGGAAGAAACTTAAAGAATATGCCAATAACAAAGGGATACTTATATTCGGCGACATCCCCTACTATGTAAGCTACAACAGTGCCGAAGTCTGGGCCAATCAGCAGCTGTTCAAGCTGGACGGCAAGGGCAAAATGATAACGGTTGCCGGTGTTCCGCCCGACTATTTTGACAAGAACGGACAGCTGTGGAATATGCCGGTATTTAACTGGACCAGGCTTAAGGAGACCGGATACGACTGGTGGCTGAAAAGGCTGGGGAAAAACCTTGAGCTTTTTGATCTGCTGAGGCTTGACCATTTCCGTGCTTTCTCCGCCTTCTGGGAAGTGCCGTCCGGCGATAAGGTAGCTGTTAACGGCAAATGGAGCCCGGGGCCGGGATCGGACTTTTTCAGGGCCCTGGAACTGAAGTTCCCCGAAATGCCCTTTGTTGCAGAAGACCTGGGTGATATTGATCAGCCTGTATATGACCTGAGAGACGAATTTTTCCTTCCCGGCATGCAGGTGCTGCAGTTCAGCTTCGGCGGAGATATGGCCAAAAGCATCCATACACCCCATAACCATACCTATAATTCGCTGGTTTATACCGGCACCCACGACAACAATACTTTGCAGGGCTGGTATAAACAGGAACTGGGAAAGGAAGGTAAAAAAAGGCTCAGCGAATATACCGGAAAGAAAATCCGCAAACAGGATATTCACGGGGAAATCATAAGAATGGCCTTCGCCTCTCCTGCCAGGATATGCATTATACCTATGCAGGATTATATGGGACTGGACAGGAATTCCAGAATGAATACCCCGTCCACCTCCCGCGGCAACTGGGTATGGAAAATGAAAACACCGGCAATTGATGAAAATATCGGTAAGATGATTAGAGAATTCACCGTTATGTATAACCGGCGGTAATGAACTGCCTCTTCTGAATCACAGAAACAATTGCACAAATTACAACAAAATAATCAGCACAATAATAATAAGAATAGTAAGGATGGTCATCAATCCGCATCCTCGCGGATTGGGGTAATCATCATGTATCATCTGGCCACTTTTCAAGGACGGTGCAATTTTAATGCTCCTGATTAGGGCTTAAATATAAAATCAACTGCAATATATGTATATAAATACGCAATCACCCTGCAAAGGTTGCAAAGTAATCTTTTTTTTAAAAAAACCGTTGAATTTTCATGAACATTTTCTAAACAAATGGCTTTTCCTTTAAAAATCATCCAGGTTATCCAGTAAATCTCTTCCAAAACGTCTGGATACCGGAATGCTTTTGTCATGGACAATAGCCATAAGCCTGGTGCGAAAATAACGGAGGGCTGAAATGGCGTTCAAATTTACCAGGTAGCACCGGTGAACCCGGCAAAACATATTTTCAGGCAGCATTTTTTCAATCCGGATAAGAGGAATATCGAGTACCATCTTCTGATGGTTTTTCATAACCATGTAGGTCAGTCCGTTACAATTGTAAAAATAAAGTGTTCTTTGAAGAAAGCGGCGGTTTACAAACCAGTACTTGTCATCTTGCATATTACCGGGTTTTTAATAGCATTTTTTGAACCCAAAATGATTTCTTAAGTAAATCCATATTGATCAGGTGATCCGGATATACTTAACATAAGTTACAATAATTTTCTTTTGTTTTGAACTCCTCCCGGACATAAAATGCTAAACGGCAATATAAGCAGCACATTAACAGGATAGTTCCTTTTTGATGATGCAGATTAATTCCCCCGGTAATTAAAATCAAAATACTCTCTTTTTGAATAATCCG